>JALZUU010000001.1 GCA_023300665.1 Saprospiraceae bacterium
TAACGGTTGCTAATTATAGTCTGATAGCCATGAACGGTCAAACTATTAAAACTATGAGTTTGCTCTAAAGAGTGTTTTTCTCGCAAAGTTCGCAGAGACGCAGAGACCTTCTATCGCGTATATCTTTTAGCATAAAGCTTTTATAAATATTTCAGTTATTTTAACTATTTGAAAGTTTAAGAATCTTTACTTTTAGGAGTGGACTCAGTATTCTCTAATTTTTTTCTAAAAAACCGTCCCAAGAAAATCGACGGTTCCTTTTGACCATTTCACTTTGCCTAGTGGTTTGATTAATAAAGCTTCGGACAAATGACCGTTTTTTACGCCTAGGGTTTGATGTTCGTTGATAAATAACCAGCGGCAATTATTACTGAATAACTTGTATCCATTTTTGAGATAAAACGGATGTTCTGTGGCAGTAAGAATAACAAAATCAATATTGTTTTCGATTCCCAGTTGTTCGAGTTGGTGGAGCAGGGTAGAAGCGATATTTTTGTCTCGGTGATCAGCAGCTATACAAATATCTACGACGCCAAAAACAGCATAAGGTTTTTGATCCATCGCAATCATTCGATGTTCTACTGCAAGGTGACCGATTAATTGATTTTTTTGGTAAACTAAATATCGAAAACTTGGAAGTTGTTTAAGATAAGTTCGACCTTTTGGGTAACCAGAAAAACATTCCGCTAAAAGCTGATGGATAGCTTTTTTCTGGGTATTGTTTATTTTAAATTCTTCAATTCGCTGAATATCCATTCCCTATTAAAAATGTTTTTTTAGTAATTCTGTAAGTTGAGACTCTGTTACTTTGTATTGTAATTCTCCTTGAGAGGCAAAACTAATTGCGCCAGTTTCTTCTGATACTATGAAAACCGCAACACCTGACACCTCCGTCACACCAAGAGCGGCGCGGTGCCTTAGACCGAGTTTACTTGGAAGCACCGTATTATTGGAAACTGGGAGTACACAACTGGCTGAAAATACTTTATCATTATGCAAAATCATAGCTCCATCATGTAAGGGGCTATCTTTACTAAAAATACTTTCAATCAATGGTTGACTTATGATGGCATTAATCTTTGTTCCACTATCATTGAACGTTTGTAGATTAAAATTATCAGCTACGACAATCAACGCTCCAGTCTTACGGCGACTCATTCTTAAAATTGCATTTTCTAACCCAATTCTTTCTTGGGCATGATCCGTTTGATCACCACTAAAGTTACGATCGAGAAACCGACTAACAATATTAGATCGTTGTCTTAAGGTACTATTTCCCAATAATAATAAAAATCGACGTACCTCAGGCTGAAATACAATCAACAGCATAATGACTCCAACACTAAAAACTTGCCCTAAAATCATGGATAATAGCTCCATTTCAAGGAATTGTACCAGAAAAGAAACGAGAAAAATAAAAAGGACTCCGATAAAGATATTGAAAGCAATACTCCCTCTTAAAATGGTAAATAATTGATAAAATAGGTATCCTACAATGAGAATATCTAATATATCCCATATCCTGATGCTTAAAAATCCAATATCAAATAAGCTGGGTGGAAAGATCATCCCTTTTTTATGTAAATTTGTCGGGAACTGTTATGATTAGGATCAATCATAGAATATCTCATAAGATTTGGAGGTTTCTTTAATTGATCCTTAAAAACAATTCTCTTAATTTAAAATATCATTTCAAATGCAAGTTAGAAAAATTTTACCGCTTATAGGGACCTTGGTATTGCTGTGTTGTTCCTTTTTTGCAGAGGCGCAAGTAATTTCCACCAATCAGGATGGCGAAAAGGTCGTGGTTTATTCAGATGGTTCTTGGGCTTATTTTGATGGTTTAGATGAGGAAGAACGGGAAGCAGTCCTTAAATCTTCTAAAAAGAATTCTAAAAAGAAAAAAGAAAAAAAGAAGAAACCCAAAAAAGAAAAAAAGAAGAAGGAGAAAAAAAATAAAGACAGAAAGTCTAATTCTAAAAACGTTTCTAAAAAACAAAAGAACGCTCATTCTGATGCGGAAGAAGAATTTGCTCGACAGGAAGCGATCCAAAGAGCAGACTGGGCAGCTATGGAAGAACAGCGAAGCAAAGATATAAAAGTTCAGGCTGGCCAAGAATTGACAAATATGCGTAAAGCACTTTCAGAAGCTTATTCTAATACAGATATTTCTGTTCAAGAATTGGACGAATTGGATAAAAAATATAAAAATCAGCAAGCAGTATTAAATAATGCTGCCAAATCTCACTACGAAGCAGAAGCGTTTTTGAAGAAAATGGAGGATATGATTGATATGAAAAAATCTAAACGGGATAAAGTTTTAGCCTCCTTAAACGAATCTCAAGAAGAAGAAGCTAATAATTGGAGTTCCAACTTAACTGATGGAAGTGAACCAGTAAGAAAAGACGTAAAAAAGCAGAAAAACGCTAAAAAAGGCAAAGCAGTTTTGGCAGTTAATAAGGATTTAGAAATGGACCCTCCATTGCCTCCTTGTCAATTAGCCTATGATGGAATAGATGAGTTCACCGGTAAACGTAGATGGGAAATGCCTAAGCAATTATTTTTTAGACATACCTCAGAACGGTTAAAACCTTTCTTTAAAGAAAAAAATCATATTACTGTAGAAGGTTTTCTTTCTGGAGCTAGTGGAAATGGGGCTTCTTATTATCTAAATTTAAACATTCTTATTCTATCAGAAATGGCGCAACGAGAATTCGGTGTTTTAGAAAAAGCAAGTATCCTTACTTTAAAATTAATTAATGGAACCAATGTGAAATTATTCAATACCAAGACTTCGACTGGAACCTTGGATAAAGTGGAAAAAGTAGTAGAATATCGCGCGCAATACATGATTAATAATGACAACCTAAAATCACTAAAGAAGAGTGAAATAGACAAAGCTCGAATCGTTTGGGGAACGGGATATGAAGATTATGAAGTATTTAACCTCGATTTTTTTATTGATCAAATTGATTGTCTAGAAAAAAATAAATAAGAAATGTTAGGACTTAAATTGCCAACAGATCCTCGGTGGGTAAATCTTGCTGAAATGGATTTGGCAGAAATATTAACGGACCACGCTTACTGTGAACAAAAAGCTGCAACTTCATGCATTAGCTTAATTCAGCAATATCCTGAAAAGATAGATATGGTCCGAGAGATCGCTCCAATTGTCACGGAAGAATGGGGACACTTTCGATTAGTATTAGCCGAGATGGACAAACGAAAACTGACTCTTGGTAAACAACGGAAAGATGAGTACGTCAATGCGCTGAGAAAATTTCAAAAAAAGGACGGAAGCTGGGAAGACCGACTGGTAGAAAAATTATTGGTTTTCGCGCTTATCGAGGCACGAAGTTGTGAACGTTTTCGTCTTCTTTCCCTTCATATTGCAGATGAAGATTTAAAAGAATTTTATCATAAATTCATGGTTTCTGAGGCAGGTCATTACCGAATGTTTATTGACCTAGCAAAACGATATGGTGGAGAAGAACGAATAAAAGCTCGTTGGCAAGAATATCTAGAGAAAGAAGCAGAAATTCTCGAAGAAATGACGTTGCGTGGAGATCGAATGCATTGAGTTTATAGGTTAGCCTAAATTTTTGACCACTTAAGTTTTTTTTTGGTTTGTATAAAAAAAAGGCAGAGGGCATTCATAGAACGACCCTCTGCACCCAAAAAACCAAATGAAAACATTCTTATGATAAGGGTTTGTTATAACACCTAATCATTTTACTTTTTATTAGTTATAGCTTTGATATTTATTGAAAAAAAGGCAAAAAATAGAATTATTCAGTAAGTTCAATTTTTTGCGATCAGTAATTTTCTTAGAAAACTATAGAATTAAGCCTGATCAAGAAAGGGAAAAAGGCAAAATACATTATATCCTATTTTTTAGACTTAAAAGCTTTTGATCGGTCACATTTTTAAATCTTTTGTTGAAAAATACAAAAAAAATGAATATGCTCTTCTAATTATTTGCTACATTTTGGTCAATTTCTCTATTAATCCTTCTTTTCTACTATTCGCGACCATTAATTCTTTATTGTTTTCTAAAACCACAGATCCTCCTTTACCTTTATTATAACGGACTATCACATCTAAATTAACTAAAAAAGAACGGTGGATACGACAAAAACCCAGGGGTTCTAGAATTTCATTATAGAATTTTAGACTTCGACAAATCATGGATTTTTTGCCATTTTTAAAATAGAAGCAAGTAAAATTATCATCTGCTTCACAATAAAGAATTTCATTTGCTCGAACAATGTCAAACCCTTCCAAGAGGGGTAAAACTAACTTTCGATTTTGAGTCCCTGAGGTGCGAATATTTTCTAATAAAATTTGAGCCGTGTTAATGAGTTTGTTCTTTTCGATTCTTTCCGTAGCGTCTGAAACTGCTTTTTCAAGTGCTTCAATTTCTAATGGTTTAAGTAAATAATGTGCGGCACTTAGATTAAAAGCTTGGATGGCATACTTACTAAAAGCCGTGACAAAAATGGTTTCAAAAGGAACCGTTTCCCATTGTTCTAATAGGTCAAAGGCATTTCCGTGCGGCATTTCTACATCAAGAAAAACCAGTTGAGGTTCGTATTTTAGAATAGCGTTTCGTGCCTCTTTAATATTTGAAGCCTCCTTTAAGATGTCAATATTCGAACAGTATTTAATCAGATAAGCACGGAGGGTTTCTCGACTGTCCTGCTCATCATCAACAATGATTGCGGTAATTTTTTCCATAATTTATAATGGGATTTTTATTTTAACAGTGGTTCCAGTTTCTTCCGCATTTTTATCTACATCCTCGACATCGATTTCATAACCTTTTCCATATAATTCA
>JALZUU010000002.1 GCA_023300665.1 Saprospiraceae bacterium
GGGACAGCAGTTGGAATATTATCACATTCAGCAGTAATGTTGGCTGGTACGTTAGTGATGATTGGGTCTGTGGTATCTTCGACGGTAATTGTTTGCGAAGCGGTAGAAGTATTGCCACATTCATCGATGACAGTCCAAGTTCTAGTGATGGTAAAAGTATTTGCGCAAGTAGAAGCGGACTGAACGTCATCAACGGTTATGTTGATGTCGCTGGTTGAAGAACAATTATCGGTAACGGTAATATTATTGGGAACTGCGGGAGGAATATTGTCACATTCGGCAGTAATGTCAGCCGGGATGTTTGTGATAATTGGATCCGTCGTATCTTGAACGGTGATCGTTTGTGAAGCGGTAGTAGTGTTTCCACAAAAATCGGTCGCGGTCCAAGTACGGATTATTGTATAATTATGTTGTCCACAAGGATTGGATGAATGATTTTCTATTTCGGAAATAGTTACGATTGGGTTGGTACAATCATCGCTAGCAGTAACAGTTGGTGGAGTAGGGACAGGATCACTACAAGAGATAGTAATATCTGTTGGAATACCAGTACCATTAAAAGTAGGAGCGGTAGTATCTATGTTAGAATAATTCAAGGTGTCTGAGAAGTCACAAAATGCAGTAGAGACTGTTAAAGTGATTTCGTGGTTAGAACAATTATCAAAATCCACGTTGTGAGGACCGATTCCAGTAGCTGAACTAGGAGTTGCATTGGTACCAAAAGTCCAAGAATAAGTATTGCCTGAGCCAGCATCGGTGGCTGAGAAGCTAACTGCTTCGTTTGAGCAACCGCCACTATTATTATTGATTTGAGCGATCACCTGACAATCAGGATCTTCGCAGTCAGTCAATGAATCTAAATTATTATCAATACCATCGTCACAAATTTCGGCAAGACATGGTCCGACCACTGGATTTTGCCAATTGTTATTTGGAGGGGATATATAAGTAATAGCATTTACTAAACCTACCGCATTTACGTCTGAAGGTCCCAGAGATCCAGTACCGGCAAGCCCATTATTATCTGGATCATTTACGCTTTCTTCTTCCGTATCAAAACATCCATCACCGTCAGCATCTAATTCACAAAAATCGTAAATTCCATCAGGAATAGATTCACTATCTGCAGGATTATAGTTGATAATATTGCTTTCTGCTACCGTTTCGATACCATCAAATAATCCATTTGCCCCTGAAAAAGAATCAGCCCCATCAATGACACCATCGTTATTTGCATCTAAGGCAGTATGTCCTGCTTCGTCTAGATCAAAAATGCCATCGTTATCACTATCTAAATCTAAATCATTATTAACTCCATCACCATCGCAATCACAATCAGTGATAACCTCTCGTAATGAAACATTGTCTAGACGCATATCATTTCCATTACATCCAGCAGTTAAATTTACTAATTCAATTAAGACGTCACCAGAATTTGCTTCAGAAAGCCAAATAGCTGAAAATTGTTGCCAAACATCTGTACCGTTGTTACCTCCCGTTAATCTATCTAAATTAAATCCTGAAGTTAAGTTGACTCCGTTTATTCTAAACTGCAGATTTGGGTCTTCTTCAATTACCATAATCCAAGCAGAGAATTCATATTTTTTATTTGGTTGAACTGTAACTTTTTGTTGCCAGTAGGCTTGTCCAACAATATCATTTGGGTCAACATAAAGGGATAAGCCTGTGCCTGTTGTGCGGTCAGGAGCGATCTCTGCTAAACAATTACCAGTCGTTACATTACAATTAGTAGTAGGTATTGTGTTTGCTCCAGTTCCATAGGTGTCTGTAATAATAATACTTCCATCAAATGTTCCTCCGTTATATGTGTAGTATTCATCACATGTTCCGTTGATTGATGCGCACTGACTTATTGCTATCCATCCCTGTACAGGGCAGCTTCCGCTTGTTGCAGCATAATTATTTCTTCCTCTATTAAAGTTCGAAGTCCAATGTGCATAAGCATCTTCAAAGTCTCCATTGATTACTAATTCGGATCCATAAATCACATCTGGGCACTCGATAATGTCAGGAATTCCATCATTATCGTCATCGAGATCACAAAAATCCCCAATTCCATCTCCATCATTATCAGAACAGTTACCAGAAGAACCACAATCATCACAATCAAAACAGTCTATCAAACCATCTCCATCATTATCAATTCCATCTGTACAATCTTCATTACATGGAGCGACTACAATGACTGAAGAGGCAGTAGCAGTACAACCTAAAGGGTCTGTTATAGTAACGTTGTAAGTACCTGAATAATTAATAGCAATGCCTGAATTAATTATAGGACTTCGTTTATTGGAGGAAAACCCATTTGGGCCAGTCCAATTATAGCTAGTGGCAGCAGGAACGGATAATGTAATATCTATACCGTAACAAACTGGGCTATTGGTGCTTATTAAGGTTGTTGGATCATTCACTGTAATTGTCAGTTGATCAGTATCTGTACAACCGTTGGCATTTGTTACCGTTAGAGAATAAGTGGTAGTAACTAATGGAGTTGCAATTGGGTTTGAGATA
>JALZUU010000003.1 GCA_023300665.1 Saprospiraceae bacterium
GTTAATAGATATTGAATAAATAAAAAATGGCCAATCCTTTTCGTAAAAAGATCGACCATTCTTAGATATCATTCTAATAGTAATTCAACTATTTTTCTTCTTTCTTTCTTGGAGGTGCTGAGTTTGCAGCTTGGCTACTAATGGTATTACCAAAGAAAATAGCATTCGCAAATAACTTATTGGTTCCATACCAAAAAGCACGGAAATTAGGATTTGGAATCATACTAATTACCCGACCTCGTCCTAAACGATTAACGGTAACCGCCGCAGAATTTTTAAGTGTTTTTAAATTTTTACTAGAAATATAACCACTCATCACAGGATCATTTGTATAGGTCAAAGGTGTAGCATAAGCATTTCCCGTAATCTCCAAAAACTGCGTACCCCGATGAAATACAGGGATTCGATCTTGGGTATATCCATAAAGTAGTGGATGTGTTAAGTCGGCCTTGGTTTCAAAAATAGCTCCTCCAATAACTTGTGCTCCACCAATGGTCGAACGACGATTATACGGAACTTGCCGAGGACCTTTGCCTGATTTACTACTCTTATATTTTACATTAGCAATCCCTTGACCGCTTGCCCAACTGATGGCACCTCGATTGGCAATCAACGTTCCACCTCCACGAATCCAATCCTTTAGATCGTCTACAGCCCTTAAATCTCCATAACCTCCATGAGGTAAAACAATCACATTATAACGACTCAAATCAATTCGTCCCAGTCGATTCATTTCTACCATAGTGACGGCCATATCATATCGTTGATCTAACAAATGCCAAACCTCTCCTGCGTCATAACTACTTACTCCATTGCCTACAACGAGCAATACTTCAGGTTGATCGAGTGCTGTAAAAGAAGGACTTCCCAACATGATTCCATTTGTATTTCCAGAAGCAATCGACTTAATTTCAACGGCATATTTTTTTTGAATATCATTCAATAAATTATAGATTTCATCTACACTCAATTTCTGATTATTCTTCACTGGAATTAAAATTGATCCTGTCTTAGCACTTTGAGTTTCTCCATCTTTTTCCCAAGTTAGCGTTTGATTGGCCAACTTAGTATTCAGTCCTGCTTTTTGAATGGCATAGAGGGCAGCAGGTGCCAAATATTCGTTCCAAGATAATAGATAAGCATAGCTAGATTTTTTCAAGGCTGGATACGCCATAGCTTCCATCATTTTTTCTGTTACCACTTTACCTCCCATTTTACCGCCGCTTGCTTCTGCATAATTTAGACCAAAAGCGAGTGGTAAAGTCCAAGCAGATACATCATAAAACAAACTATCAGGAAATTCTTTGGTTTCTTCAAAAATAGCCCGTAGCAACCGATATTGTGGTTGATCCATTGATACAGAATAGGTTTTTCCTTTCGAAAATTCCATTCCATCAATTTCTTGATTCTTTGTTATTTGCTTTACTTCAATTTTATGTTGTAATAATATTTTTACAAATTCTCGTGTACGAAATTGATCTTCAGGATTTCCAAAAACATATCCTTTAACCGTAGCAGCAGCCGCTTCTTTTTTTGCAGACTGATAAAAATCTCTTTGATAACTTAATAAGTCTTTCCGCAAATTTACGCCTGCTTTTAAGGTCGAGATAGAAGTCCGTAATTGATTGCGAACTGTAAAAGGAAAACTTAATAATCCGTTGGCACTTTCTTGTAAATGACCACGAGAACTGGCCTGTTCAAATAAGATTCCGATACTACCTTTTACATCTGGATAGGTAGATCCTTTTCCATAATAAAAATCATCGAAAGATTCTTTAGAGTAATATAGCGATCCAATTTCATCTAGTGCTTCCGCATGAAACTCCGCAATCATTCCCGTTAATTCTTGATTGCGATTTGGTGTAATTGGATTGGTTCGAGAAGGAATACCTGGTTGAAAAAAGAAAGTACTATTCGTTCCCATTTCATGATGATCCGTCAGGATATTTGGATACCATTCGTGAAAATTACGAATCCGTCCTCGGCTTTCAGGGTGCTGAACTGGCAACCAATCACGGTTAAGGTCAAACCAATAGTGATTCGTCCGTCCTCTTGGATAAGCTTCCGTATATTCCCGGTCGGCAGGATCGCTGACCATGTTTTTATTTTTATGTTGATTTACCCAACTAGAAAAACGATGAAAACCATCAGGATTAAATACCGGATCCAAAAGTACTACTGCATTCTTCAAATAATCCGTAACTTCTTTGGATTGTGAAGCGGCTAAATAATAAGCATAAAGCAAAGCGGCGTTTCCACCACTGGCCTCATTTCCATGCACACTATAGCCTTGATAAAGGACAACCGGACCATCTGATTTTTTGTCTCCCTGCAAATTAGCGAGATGATTGTCTTTAATCTTATCTAGTTGACGATGATTATCCACAGAGGTAACCGTTAAATATAGTAGTGGTCGATGCTCGTAGGATCGAGCGTACTCCGTCAACGTAACCCGATCAGAAGCAGCAGCAAGCGCACGAAAGTACATCACGACCTGATCGTGGCTGACGTGCCATTCTCCAATCTGATATCCTAAGACTGACTCTGGCGTGGGTATATCCGCTGCAAAATTGGTATTGGTAAAATAATAATCCAGCGTAGGCTTTTGAGCCATCAGTGAATGCGCCATCAAGAGGCAAAGGAAGTACAGAATTACTTTTTTCATGTTATAGTAGGTTTAAAATGTAGAACAAAGCTAAAAAATCTTTTGGGGGGAGCAAAGGTGAAGAGGATAAATTCATTATTAGCCTTGAGAACCAGTATAAACTTAAAATGGTTTAAAAACCAGAAATTGATGCATACAGATACAACTTTTAATAATTATTTAATGAAGTTGTTTAAAAACCCCAAATTGCCTGCGAATTGATAAAATTCTCGGCTGCTTTTGGAATTCTTAAACAACTTCAATATGTTTGTCATTCAATAATTCATCACCAATCATGTCTTCCATATTAGGTATTATTCCTGCCAGAGGCGGTAGCAAAGGTATTCCCCGTAAGAATATCATTGATCTCGGAGGTAAACCGCTACTTTATTATACCATCAAAGCAGCAAAAGAAGCCAAAATCCTAGACCGTTTAGTGCTATCGTCTGAAGATGCAGAAATTATAGAAATTGCAAAATTGCTGGGTGTCGAAGTCCCTTTCGTACGTCCAGCCAAATATGCGCAGGATCATGTAGGAGACCAACCCGTTTTACAACATGCGCTTACTGCTTTAAAAGATCTAGATGGTTATCAACCAGATTTAGTCTTGTATTTAAAACCTACCATTCCTTTTCGAATAGGAGATGATATTAAGAATGTGGTTAAAAAATTAAAAGACAAAAACGTCGACTCTGTTCGAACGGTTACCCAAACCACTGGGGTTAATCATCCTTACTGGATGTTTACCATGGACGAAGAAGGAATGTCTCATCCACTAATTTCAGGAAAATCTATCGCTAAATATCCTCGACGGCAACTACTTCCTCCTGTTTTCCGTTTAAACGGAGTAGTTGAAGGTCTTAAGCCCGAATTTATTTTAAATCATGCTAGTATTTATGGTGAAAATATGGCGCTCGTTACCGTCCCTGAAAATCGGGCAGTAGATATTGATACACCAGCCGACCTAGACTATGCTCGATATTTATTGATGCTATCTAAAACTCAATCACTATGAAAATAGGCAAAGCATATATTTCCGCCACTCATCCTTGCTATATCATCGCAGAAGCCGGCGTCAATCATAATGGACAACTTGATCTAGCCCTAGATTTGGTCCGAAAGGCCAAAGCAACGGGCGCCGATTGTGTCAAATTTCAAACGTTTAAAGCAGAGGCAGTTGTCACCAAAAATGCACCGAAAGCCAATTATCAACTTGAAGTAACCGATCGTCAAGAATCTCAGTTAGCCATGCTACAAAAACTGGAACTTGATCTGAAAGATTACCATCAAATTATTGCGCTTTGTAAAGAATTAGATATTCAATTTCTATCTACTCCTTATAATTATGCAGATGCAGATTTTTTAAATGAACTAGGCGTCGATGCCTTCAAAATTGCTTCAGGACAATTGGTAGAATTGCCTTTTTTAGAATACGTCGCTAAGCTTGGAAAACCAATGATTATTTCTAGTGGAATGGCGACGCTAGCGGAAGTTTACGAAGGTGTACAAGCCATCCGCAATGCAGGTAATTCTGATGTTGTGTTGTTACAATGTACAACCAATTATCCATCAAAAATTGAGGACACCAATTTACATGCAATGAATAGTATGGGAAAGGCAATGGATATTTTGATTGGCTATTCTGACCATGTAGCCAATAATTACGCTTGCTTTGCTGCAGTAGCATTGGGAGCAAGGGTTATTGAAAAACACTTTACACTAGATCGAGCAATGCCCGGTCCTGATCATTCATGCTCTCTTGATCCCGATGGTTTTACGGAACTTGTTCAGGGCATTCGACAAACAGAATTGGCGCTAGGAATTTCTCTTAAAAAACCTTCTGCTGCTGAAGTCGCTAACACTGTGGGGATGCGCCGAAGTATTGTTCTTACCCGTGACCTGTCAAAAGGAACCGTCCTAAAAATGACCGACCTCGCATTTAAAAGGCCTGCTACTGGATTGGCTCCTAAAAGACTTCCGGAGCTAATTGGAAAAACATTAACTTCTGATTTATTAGCTGACCATTTACTGACAGAAAAAGACATTAACTGGTAATGGAAATCCTTCGTATCAATTCACAAAATAGACAATTGGTTACTGAATTTCTTGAGATAGCTGGAACCGCTACCTTAGAAAAATTTCGGTATTATGATGCTAGGCCGCTTAAAATTATAGACCACCATCT
>JALZUU010000004.1 GCA_023300665.1 Saprospiraceae bacterium
CGGAGTATGGAACTAATAGAGCAATACGAACAGTCAAAACGCGGGCTTTACTCAGGAGCAGTTGGATATATCACTCCTGAAGGAGATTTCGATTTTAATGTAATTATCCGCAGCATGTTATATGATGAAGCTAGTCGCTATCTTTCCTTTCAGGTAGGCGGAGCCATTGTTAACGATTCTGTTCCGGCTTTGGAATATGAAGAATGCCTACTTAAGGTGGCGGGAATTCGTCGAGCCTTGTGTGAAGCATAGCTAAGAAAAAAATTAGCATTCTCACAACTCTGTTGACTCTTTAGGTGTTAGTATAAACATCCGTTCTTTATTTATATGCTATTTGTCAATAAGAACCTCCCCATCACCAATTATCTTCCTTGTTTTTGCTTAATTTTGTTTTATAATGAATCTCTATTTCAACGATACAATGGCTTTCTTACGGAAGTTAACGATTCGACGGCTTTGGAACATCACCAAAGTGTTTGTTTCCTTCTACGTAACCAAGTGGACTCGTAAACCGATCCAATGGGGAATGCCGATGACCATCAGTATGGAACCCACTACTGCTTGTAATCTGCGATGTCCGGAATGTCCTAGTGGGCTACGTGCTTTTAGTCGTCCTACAGGAAATTTAAAAGAAGATTTTTTTCGAGATACCATTGACGAGCTACATAAGGAATTACTTTATCTAATTTTTTACTTCCAAGGAGAACCTTATATCAATCCAAAATTTTTGGAGATGGTTAAATATGCTGACGAAAGGGGAATTTACACGATTACTTCTACCAATGCACATTTTCTCAATGATGAAAATGCTCGTAAAACGATTGAGTCTGGTCTGAATCGACTGATCATCTCTGTTGACGGAACAACACAAGAGGTATACGAAAATTATCGAAAAGAAGGTAAATTAGAAAATGTACTGAAAGGTGCCCGCAATGTGGTTAAGTGGAAAAAGAAATTAAATTCAAAAACACCTCATATTATTTTTCAGTTTTTGGTGGTCAAACCAAATGAACATCAGATTCCAGAGATTTATAAACTAGCAGAAGAGGTTGGAGTCGACGAAGTAAAGTTGAAAACGGCACAGGTTTATGACTACGAAAACGGTAATGACCTAATTCCAACAATTGATAAATACGCTAGATACCGCCAAACTACGGATGGTACCTATGAAGTCAAAAACGAATTACTCGATCACTGCTGGAAGTTATGGCATGCATGTGTGATCACCTGGGATGGTTTGGTCGTACCCTGTTGTTTTGATAAAGATGCTACCCATCGATTAGGAGATCTAAAGAAAGGAACCTTTAAAGAAATATGGCAAGGACCAACGTATCAAGGCTTTAGGACAACCCTATTGAAAGGTCGTGATCAAATTGATATTTGCAAAAATTGCACAGAAGGCTGCAAGGTCTGGGCTTAACTTTTAGAAGTTGTTTAAAAATTCCAAAATTGTCTACGAACTGATTAAATCATTCAACCTGCCTGCCGGCAGGCAGGCTCTTCGCCTTTTTTTTCGTCAATAGCGCGGCTATTCACTTAAAAAAGAGGCTCAATTTGAATAATTTTCTCTAGTTCTCGACTGCTTTTCGAATTATTAAACAACTTCTCGCAAAAAAAAATCCCGTTTAAACAAAATAAATGCTTAAATGGGATCAGTAGGACTTCTTTTCCTACCTAAGTGTGTTACAAAAGCTGTATTAGGTAATCCTAACATGCTTTGGGACGACTGTAAAATTAAAAATTATATTGACACCGTACAATCTATTTTATTCTTTTTTACCAACATTCTTTTTTTTAGAAGTTGCTTAAAGCCCTTTGAGAAAATTTTAATTTCAATATGAAAAAATCTATTATTAGTTATAATGTAAACGGTATTCGTGCAGCTGTAAAAAAAGGATTGCTGGACTGGATGCAAGATGGCCAGTATGATATCGTTTGTTTACAAGAAACCAAATGTCAACCAGACCAAGGACCGATCAAAGAATTGGAAGATATGGGGTATCACCATTGCTGGCATAGCGCTCAGAAAAAAGGTTATAGTAGTGTTGCAACTTTTTCGAAAGTAAAACCAGATCATATCGTAGCGGGTACGGGAATGGAAAAATATGATTCAGAAGGCCGTGTATTGCGAACGGATTTTGGAGACACTACGATTTTAAATTGTTATTTCCCTTCGGGATCAAGTGGCGAAGAAAGACAGGCTTTTAAGTATGAATTTTTGGATGATATTTACGATTGGGTAAAGAAGCTAAAAAAGGAAAGGTCGAAATTAATTATTGTTGGTGATTATAATATTGCCCACGATGATATAGATATTCACAATCCAAAAGGAAATAAAAAATCTTCAGGATTTCTACCAGAAGAACGAGCTTGGATGACCAAATGGTTAGAAAGTGGATTTACAGATAGCTTCCGAAGCTTAAACCCTGAAACACAAGAGTTTAGTTGGTGGACTTATCGTTTCAACTGTCGTGCAAAAAATAAAGGCTGGCGGATTGATTACCAATGCGTAACTGACAACCTAAAAGATCGCCTAAAGTCCGCTCGACAACTGGGCGATGCCGTTCATTCTGATCATTGCCCTGTTTTGATAGAGATTGATTTATAACTGACCGATCCTGACGAAGGAAGGTGACGTACGGCAGTACGTCAAAGGGAAGACACCGCGGAAGCGGATGGGATGGCTAAAAGATATAAGGATACGTAGTTTTTTATATCCGGATTTGGATATTTATGAAAAACCTGTAGCAACAATCTTTAAAACTTACTTCTCAACAGGTTGTGGATTCGCTATTTGTTCCAACAGTTCTTTAGTTGGTCCATAATCAATGGACTCTTTTTCAGCAATAGCAATCGCTTTGTTGGCTGTTTTGATGGCTTTACGTTTTTTACCAAGACCTTGGTATAGATGTGCCAAGGTGTCGTTATTATAATAATTATTATCGATTTTGATTGATTTTTTAGCAAGTTTGACCGCTTCTTTCAGTCTGCTTTTGTCTTTAGTAATTCGATAAAATGTCCAAGCTGCTTCGTTTAATTCAGCCTGATCATCCGCATTATATTTTTTATAATAAGCTTTCGCTGCATCCATATATTTTTCTCGGTCTCCTGCTTGTCGGTAATAAGTCATCGAAAAACGTGCAGTCATCTGCTCTGCTCGATCAGGATATGCTTTCTGGAATAATCTTTCGATTTGAGCTAAGCCACTATCATCTTTGGTATCCTCGATAGAACTATAAATTACCTGCTGTACTTTAGACATCACGGCATTCTGGCCATACATATCTGAGAATGATTTTTTATTAGCTAATAAATAATCAAATAATTCAGAGTTAGCGTCTACGATATTCGAAAAGAGAAATTCTTGATTTTCTTCTGTTCCCCAATCCTCTTGAGTTTTTAAATATTCGAGTGCAATATCATCGTGACTACCATCCGCAATATCGTAACGAATTTTGGTATACTTCTTTAAAAATTCCGGACTACGATCACCGTCCTGATATTGTTTTTCAAAACTAGATAACCGTCCTGAAGGATCAATCGCTTCATTCCCTAATGCTAAAAATTGATTAACATCATGAAAGCCAGCAGTACGATGCATAATTTTTCCATCGCCATCAATAAATAAAAAAGTAGGATAAGCATTGACATTATAATCTCTTGCCAATTTTATTCCTTGTCCTTTTTCCATATCCATTTTTACGTTGATAAACATGGCATTATAGAAACTACCAACTTCCATCTGAGCGAAGACATCTCGATCCATTTTTTTACAGGGACCACACCAAGTCGTATAGGCATCGACAAAAATTAATTTATCCTCCGCTTTGGCTTGTGCCAAGACAGAAGACCAATCATCTTTCTTAAATAGAATTCCATCACTGCCCTGTCCCATTAACCCAATACTTATTAGGCAAAATAAGACTAGAATATTTAATTTTTTCATGTTCGTTTAATTTTAAGCACTATCGTCCTAAAGACTGAATCAACTGCTCTGCGGCCTTTTCCTTAGCCACATCTCCTTCCGCCATTTTTTTGGCTTTTTCAGCTACTTTGATTGCATCCTTGGATTTACCCATTTTTTTCAAAATTTGAGCCTGCGTAAAATAATACGCAATATCGGTGCCACTACTGGCTGCGGATTTAGCATATTTTTCGGCCTGTTTTAAAGCCTGTGGATTTTTACCATATTGCTTAACTACCGTTACTGCCAATTTATGGAGGTTATCAGGATTTTTCTTATAAATTTTTGCCAATTTATCTGCCGCCTTAAGGTAATTTACTGGTTCTTGATCAGCCGCATAATAACGCATGGCATGTGTTTGTTCAAAAGCATCCGCTTTTTCAGGAGCAGTGGCTCTTAATTTCGTGGTAGCCTCTGTAATCAAGTCGTAGTATTTATATTCGATTGCTTTATCTGCCGTTCGCATACAAGCTGCCTCGATACGATCGTTTACTTCTTCTGCCGAAGTCAGTGCTACGATAGCGGACTTATGTTTAATCAACATATCGAAGATTCGAGAATCAGCTTCTGTGGTCGCTTCCAGTATAAATTTTAAATTCTCTTCTGTGGTTAAATCTTTTTGTGATTTGATATAATCGTTGGCTATTTTCAGGCTAGGCTTACCAGCTTTATTGAGTGCTTTAACATAGTTGTATACTAGGTCATAGTCTCTTTTTCCATCGTTATACTCCGTTTCATAATCGCCGCTTTTATCATTCTTTTTCATAGCCATTTTTCCTAGCTGAATAAACTGTTCGGGATTTTTACCACCTTTGGTAACGTGTGCAACCTTTCCGTCTCCATCAATATAATATAAGGTTGGGAAAGCAGCTACTGGGTATTTTTTTTGAAATTTTCGTCCAGGTGTTTTTTCCATATCGATTTTCATGCTGACGAAATTTTTATTATAAAATTCACCAACAGCATCTTGAGGAAATACCTGCTTGGACATCCGCTTACAGGGTCCACACCAAGTGGTATAAGCATCGACAAAAATTAATTTATCTTCTTTTTTTGCTTTTTCTAGCGCTTCTTCCCAAGTTCCGTGAAAAAAGTCAATTCCACCTGCTTGTACAGAGGTGGTTAGAAATAAAACGAGGAGACTAAAAATGAGTTGTTTCATGATGGATTAGTTTAATTTTTGCTAACTACGTTTAAGAACGTAGTTAAAAATAACGATATTCTAAGATACCTGCTATTCAAGGATGATAGATAAATGGTCCGCTAGGATTGGAAGCGCAAAATTTAACAAAAACCTAACAGTTTTTAAGGAGATTTTCAAGGATTCTATCTACCAGCGGTTGCTGGACTGGAAAACGGAGAGATAGTAATAGATAATAAATCAGTATGCGTACCTTGAAAAACGTTGAGATCTACAGGACCTTCAATTCCTGCAACATTTCCTCGATCGCCATATTGCCAAAAATCCCAGTTCTTACTTTTTGATAAAACAGGTGTTTTTTTAGCATTATAACGGGCAATCCATAAAGTATAGTCTGCAAAATCGTCGGCCAAAAATTGATTATAATATTTCATATTGGTATAGATAATCGGCTGAACACCAAAAGCTATTTCTACCATTTCTAACCAAATTTTTAATCGGGTAACCATCACATCTTTGTTAACACCATCTAGTACTTCCACGTCTAATACAGGTGGTAAATCCCCATATTTAAGATCTACTTTTTCGATAAAGTGCTGGGCTTGTGCAATAGCGGAAGTTCCTGGTCTAAAAAAATGATAAGCGCCACGAATAATTCCCGCATCTTCCATCTCTCTCCAATTTTGACAAAAAAGCGCATCACTTATCGTCTCTCCTTCCGTGGCTTTAACAAACCCAAAATCAATCCCTTCTGCTGCTACTTCATACCAATTTATCTGAGATTGATAGTGAGAAACGTCTACTCCATGCACTGAAAAGTCAGGCATTCTCTCTGTTACTTGGTTACAAGAAAAGAATGAAATTGTGATCAAAATGATAAAGATGAGTAAATATCTCATGTAGTATGATTAGCTATTTTTTCTTTAAAAACAGAACCTAATAAAGTGATTTGAGATGTGCTTATTAAATAGAACAGCTTAGTTATAATAACGTAAGATCGGTAAAAAATTACATAATTACCATAGTAATTTGAAATTTAGACCGCTAACAGACATTAGCCTTGAAGGAGTACATTTTGCTGAAATAGCTGGATTATTCTTTATTATTAGACAACTTTTATACCGATATACTTTCTAGAAATAAGAGTCCAGTATTTAAGTTATTTTCGCCTTTCATCTAAAAAAGCCCATATTATGCCCAATTTAAGGCAAGTGTTTCTTAGTCATCTGGCCCAAACTAGTGAATTTCCGATGTTGCTGGAGATTGAGCGTGGAGAAGGTATTTATCTTTATGATCCACAAGGCAAAGCTTATATCGACTTGATTGCAGGTATTGGGGTTAGTGCGCTGGGACATTGCCATCCAGCGGTCGTAGCAGCTATTCGAGAACAAAGCGAGCGATACTTACATACAATGGTTTATGGGGAATATTTACTAAGTCCGCAAGTAAACCTAGCAAAGGCTTTAACAGAATTATTACCCGATTCTTTGGATAGCGTTTATCTAGTCAATTCGGGAACGGAAGCAACGGAAGGCGCCATGAAATTAGCTAAGCGGTATACTGGCAGAGCCGAAATCATTTCTTGTTACAAAGCTTATCATGGTAGTACTCAAGGGTCGGCTAGTTTGATGAGTGATGATTATTTTACGAGGCCTTATCGTCCTTTACTTCCGAATATTCAGCATATCGAATTCAATTGTGATTTTTGTTTAAATAAAATTACTGAAAAGACCGCAGCAGTTATTATAGAAACTGTACAGGCAGAATGGGGAATTAGAAAACCTATCAATAATTATCTTAGAAAATTAAGAGATCGATGTACGGAAACGGGTACCTTACTTATCTTCGATGAGATTCAGGCAGGTTATGGTCGAACAGGTAGCTTTTTTGCATTTGAACAATACGAGGTAGTACCGGATGTTTTGTTATTAGCAAAAGGAATGGGTGGCGGAATGCCAATCGGTGCTTTTGTAGCGAATCAGCAGGTTATGAAAGTTTTTTCTAATAATCCTTTGTTGGGTCATATCACTACTTTTGGTGGACATCCAGTTAGTTGTGCAGCAGCATTGGCAACTTTAAAATTCATCCAATCTTCTGGCATTATTGATTCAGTGAAAAGCAAGGAACAATTGTTTTTAGAAAAATTAGTACATCCTGAAATCCGTCAGGTCCGTAGCGCTGGATTATGGTTAGCAGTAGAATTAGATAGTTTTGAAAAGGTGCAAAAAGTAATCAAAGTCTGTCTCGAAAAAGGATTAATTACAGATTGGTTTTTATTTAATGATCGTTCTATTAGAATCGCTCCACCACTGATTATTACGGAGGCAGAGATTGAAAAATCTTGTGAAATTTTGTTAGCGGGGTTGGATGAATTGGCTAAATAATTTAATTTATTCCTCCATCAAGATCTGAGATTTTCTGCTGTTCTAACAGTCCCCATAATATCCTAGAACCCATCGTTGTAACGATTGCAAAAAGGGCCATTCCAGCCACACCATCTCCTGCCATATAATGTGCACTAAAAGCCATGACACTATCGAAGAAAAATCCAGCATACGCCCATTCTTTCAGCATTCTACTTAAGCCAGATAATACGGCGACAACACCTAGTACTTTAGCCGTTGCTAAAGGATAAACCAACCAAGCTGGAAATCCCATTTTGTTTTCAAAATATCCAGTGATCATCTCATAATTGGTAAAATACATAAAGGCGGAAAAAAGAAATATTCCACACATTCCTATAGTAAATATCCAATAAGCTATTTTGAGTTTCATAATTATTTAAGGTTATTAGACTTTATTTTAAAAATAATATTTGTTTAAATCTTTACCAGTTTATTGGTTCGTTTTTAATCAGTCCTAAAAGTAAAAATTTAAACGAACATTTTTAAATCCTCTTCTCTGATTGTCCGTCATAAAACAATTTACCCTCACCGCAGCATTTGCGATGAGGGTAAACATTAGGAATTTCACTAGTGTATTTTTCACTAGAGTTCTTTACGTAATCTAGCTACTGAAATATTGAGTTGCTCACGGTATTTAGCAACCGTTCGTCGAGCAATATTATAGCCTTTTTCACGCAAGATATTTTTAAGTTTTTCGTCAGAAAAAGGTTTACGTTTATTTTCTTCATCAATAATATCCGTCAAAATTTTCTTCACCTCTAAAGTAGAAACTTCCTCACCCGTACTTGTTTGTAGAGATTCAGAAAAGAAATCTTTAAGACGCTTTGTACCAAACTCCGTCTGTACAAATTTACTATTGGCTACTCGTGAAACAGTTGAAATATCCAACCCTGTAATATCTGCAATATCTTTTAAGATCATCGGACGAAGCATCTTTTGATCCCCTGTACGGAAAAAATCATATTGATACTGCATGATCGAATACATCGTCTTATACATCGTTTGTTGTCGTTGACGAATCGCATCGATAAACCATTTAGCAGAATCAATTTTTTGCTTAATAAATAAAACAGCTTCCTTTTGTTGCTTATTATTACTACTACGAGGACCTTTTCGACTTGCTTTATAAGATTTAAGCATGTCTTTATAATGTTCATTAATTCGTAGATCAGGTGCGTTACGAGAGTT
>JALZUU010000005.1 GCA_023300665.1 Saprospiraceae bacterium
TAAAGAAATTTAACCATAATTCATGTATTTAGACAGTAAATTTACCAATAATCCCCTAAAGACTAAGGTTTATTTCGAGAACTTATTAAAGCCATTGTCTAAACTTTCATTAATTGACTATAATTGACAAAATATTCCTACCTTAACCTTTCAAATATGCGATTGAAATGAGCAAAATTGCCACATTTATTTTGAAGTTACATGGTTGGACAGTAGATTGGGATATACCGAAGGAATCAGACCGTTCGGTGATGATTGCAGCTCCTCATACAACAAACTGGGATTTTTATTTTATGATGTTAACTTTTTGGGCACTCAAAGTACCCGTTCGATTTACCATCAAAGACACTTGGACCAAATTTCCATTTGGGCTTATTACAAAACCCATTGGTGCTATTGCTATTGATCGTCGTCCAAAAGAACCGGGTCAACCCCGTCGAAGTTATGTGGATAGCATGATTGATATTTTTAAAAAACATGACCGAATAGCAGTAGCCGTGACTCCAGAAGGTACCCGAGCGTTACGAAAAGAATGGAAAATGGGATTTTACCATACTGCTGTAGGAGCAGGTGTTCCGATAACTTTTGGGTATTTAGATTTTAAACATAAGCGAAGTGGCGTGGGAGGAGTCGTTTATCCAACAGGAGATATGACAGAAGATTTTAAAGCCATCAATGATTTTTATCGTAAGATTCATCCAAAATACCCCGAACTTTGGAGCTTAGATGTTCGTTACGATAAAGGAGCTTAAATAAATCAATAGGCATAGAAGAAAACTAAAACCACCCTATTCAATGGAAAAACCCGAAGATTCTAAAAAAAAGGTCAGCTTTTCAGACTGGCTAGAACTACTACAACAAGAGAGCTGGCAGCTAGAATTACTGGTTTCTGGATTTGCTTTATTTGGAATTTGGGAAAGTAGGCATTTCCTGAAACGATTTGATGCCTATGTCGGCTCGCATCTCCCAGATGAATTAAGCATCATTTTTCTATTAATGGGATTTTTTGGATTATTAAAGACTGCTTGGGGAATATTTTTTATAAATCTAATGATTCATGTTGTATTACGAGGACTTTGGATTGGTGCGATTGGACTCCGTTATGTTTCAGGAGAAATTGATTATAAGAGTTTAGGTTATAATGAAACGTTTGAAGATTATTTCGAGCGACGGGTAGGACGATTTGATGCTTATATTGAAAAGCTTGAGAAGGTTTGTAGTGTTATTTTTGCTTATACTTTTTTATTGTTTTTTATTTTTCTTTCCGGTGTTATGGTCTTGGTTCACCTTATTCTCTTAGGGTTACTAACTGGTTACTTGATAGAGCTAGGTTGGGGCGGCCTTGGGGTAACGTTGATCTGTATTTATTTGATTTTAGGCTTTGTAGTGTTGGTTGATTTTCTAACCATTGGTAGCATAAAAAAAGTGCGAAGTAATGCTTTTGCTAAGGTCTATGGATATGTCTATCGGTTTTACTCCTACGCTACGCTTTCCTTTTTTTACCGCCCTTTATTATTTAATTTTTTCGATTATAAACATACCCGAAGGCTTTTTTGGTTTTCTGTACCGTATGTAATTTTAGTCCTCTTTATATTACCAGGTTTTTATTTAGAAAATACAGAATATTATCCGAGTGATGAGTCTATTGGTACAGAATACTATCGTTCATCAGGAGAAATCATTAAAACATTTTATTACGATGATTTACGCTATCAAAGGTTTCATTTCGAAGAAGATATTGATCGAAATCCAATCCGTAATTTCAGTTTGGCAGAATCAGAAATCACCTATTCTCAAGGAAAAATATTTTTCCCTTTTCATAAAGAAGATCCTAATTTATTAAAATATAAATACCACATTACACCACTCAATGAGCATGGTTTACAACATGTTGCTTTTGATTATGTGGTTGAGGATACTATTTTAAAAAATATTAACAAACAAGAAAGTGCAGCGTTATTGGTCCTCCGAAAAGCAGAACGAGCCGCTCGTAAAGCAGGAGAAATTCCTAAACGAAAAAAGATTGGTGAAACAAGTAACACTGCTGAAGGATTTTCTTTTGGACTTGAACAAGGAAGATACGGAGGTAAAGAAAGAGTGCCTACCAATAAATACCAAGTTGGCCGAGATAGTATTAAAAAATACTGGGAAAAATATCGAGATGACTATGTTTATGGAAAAATTTTGTCTATCAAAAATGCTTTGGTAGATGCCAATCAAATATACATAGATGATATTCCCTACCAAGATTTATTAAGTTGTAAATTATTTACGCACCCTAATTTAGGAGAAAGAGGAATACAATGTTATTTCCCTACCGATAGCTTAGCAGATGGAGAACATATGCTACGTTGGGAAAGAAAAACCTACAACCCTCACAAACTGGATTCCATTCAATTTATTAAACGGAGTGTCCCTTTTTGGATTCGCTCACAACGATAACTTCACACTTATGAAAAACGGATTTATTTATGGCCTTTTAGCAGGAATGCTTTATATGATTTGGGTTACTTTAGGTAGTGGGGCTTTTCCAAATTTAGTTTTTGGTACGCTATCTTCGATAACCATCTCCTCTATACTAATTATTATTTTTATGTTCCTAGCTTGTCAAAAGGAAAAAAATTTATTAGATGGTTCCATTCGTTTTGGAGAAGCATTTTTAACTTGCCTAATGGCTTATTTTATATTTAATTTAACATATACAATTGGCTTTAAATTTTTCTTAGAATTTTCGCCTTCAGCAATGTCTAGCTTTATGGAAGTCTCCAAAGCAGGTACTACAGATTTATTGAATAAAATGGGCGCAGGAGAAGATGAAATCTTCCAAGCAGTAGATGATTTGGAAGAAAAATTTATTGTGATGTTTAGTTGGAAAATTATCATTTTAAATGTAATTGGTGGCCTAGTTTTTCCAGGTGCTGTATTGGCATTAATCGTCGCCGCCATCACCAGTAAATTTCCTAAAAAACAACCTTAATAATATGATCAAAATAGGACACCGAGGTGCGATGGGTTATGCTCCAGAAAACACCTTACTTTCATTTAAAAAAGCCATCCCACTATGCGATATGGTCGAGTTGGATGTATACGTTTGCAAAACTGGAGAAGTGATGGTTTTTCATGATCACCGACTAGAACGGTGTACCAATGGTACGGGTCATGTCATGGACAAAACCTTTACAGAACTTCGTGCGCTAGACGCCGGGGAAGGCCAGCAGATTCCTACCCTATCAGAGGTCTTAGAACTGGTTGACAATCAGGTCGCCATCAATATTGAGCTCAAAGGACCCGGCACCGCCTATCCCGTTTTTCAAGTGGTAGATAAATTTATAAAAGCAGGTCGATATACCCTAGATCGGTTTGTTATTTCATCTTTTAATCATCCAGAACTGAATCACTTTAAAGCGCTATCACCGGAGGTCTCCATTGGTTGTTTGATCTCTTGTATTCCAGCAGATTTAGCCGCCATTGCAGGCAGTGTTCAAGCAGATTTTTTGAATGTTTCGGGAGAATTTATCAGTCAAGAGTTGGTCGATGATGCCCATAAACGGGGTCTAAAAGTAATGGTTTATACGGTAAATGAGGTAGATGACATTGCTTATATCAAAAGTCTGGGAGTGGATGGTATTTTTTCGAATTACCCGGATCGGTTGTAGATAACTGACCGATCCCGACTGAAAGGAGGGCGACGCATGACAATGCGGCGAGGGAAGGCACCGCGTAAGCGGATGGGATGGTTTTTTATGGATGCACGGACGTGTAGATGTGCGGATTAATGGATCTTGCCTTACGGCGCGACAAGTTGTGCGGGTTGAATAAAACTAGAACTGGATGGTCACACCTCTGGAACTGTTCAATGATCTGTGTTTTTTGTTGCGGTAGCAATGCGAAAGAAGAGACCGATTAAGCAATGAGCTTGCTCTAAAAAGTGTTTTTCTCGCAAAGTTCGCGGAGACGCAGAGACCTTCTTACGTGTATATCTTTTAGCGTGAATAATTTAAATATAAAAATATTGTCAAAT
>JALZUU010000006.1 GCA_023300665.1 Saprospiraceae bacterium
ATATTTGCTGGATCAAGATAGCCATCTTCTGTACTCCAAGTAAAGCTTACTTCACCAAAAGGACGAGAAGCCGTGGCATCAAGGATCGTTGTTGTTTCATTACAGGTGAGAGTTTGTGGGCCTTGAACTTGTACGACAACCTCAGGAGGAGTGATGTCTTGAATCACCGTTATGGTATCTGATTGACGACAGCCCGTATTGGTATTTATGACCTCCATCGTATAAACACCGGGTTGGGTTATTGTGGGCGTTAAGGAATTCATTCCACTCTCAATAGATCCTGTATCCGTTTGCCATAAATAGTCATAAATAGATCCTGTAGAAGCATTGGCTGACAAATTAATTTCCGTAGAATCACAGGTTAATTTTCCAGCGGTGGAAATGGTTACTTCTGGAATTTCTGGATCGAGGAGAACGGAAAAATCCTCAACTGTTTCACAACCATTTCCGTCTGTTAGGGTAACTTGATATTGGCCACTATCCAAATTATTAATTGTGGAACCTACTATTCCATTTTCCCAAGAAAAACTATAGGGCATCATACCACCGAGACCAGTAACCACGAGGGCGCCATCCGCTGCATCAGGACAAGTCGATGGATCCATCGTTTCGCTTATTTCTAAGTTTACCGCAGTTACGACTCCTGAGCCCGCTGGTATTCCAATACAAGCATTGCTATTGACGCTAGTTAGCACATAGTTTCCAGGTGTAGTAACCGGCAATTGATAATCATCATTTAAAATTCCGACCACTGGGTTTTGAGGAATACCGTTTAGGGTATATTCTAAATCCCAAGGACCAGGCCCCGTTAAGTTGACCGATAAAGTATTGACGGTAATATTTTCACATAAGAAGGTTTCTCCAGATAACGTAGCCGTCGGTTTTGGGGTGATACTAATTCGATGAGTGGCAGTAACCGTTTTACCACATTGATCGGTAATGGTCACTGAATAATCGGTGGTTTCGGTGGTCACCACGGAAAGTTCGGAGGAAGTATCTCCCGTGTTCCAAAGATAAGAAAGGGTTCCTATTCCTCCCATAGCATTGGCGTTCAATGATCCAGATGCTCCTTCACAGAAAAAGACTTCTGTATCGATCGTTTCAAGTGGTTCACCGTCTTTCAGATAGATGACAGAAAAAGGATTTTCACAAGAACAAGGCACTTCCATTTCTAGTAAAATATTTTCGGTACCTTCTACCAAATCATCATTATAAGCGAAGATGGGTAAATTATAAAATGCTGCTCCGGCAGGAATCACAATAGAATCTGGAAATGCTTCATAGTCAACACCAGGAGTAGCCGTACTCAATTCCGAAACTGAATAACGGATCACAACATCTTCCGTTAAATCTTCATTGGTTCGATCGAATCGGAAAAATCCTTCAGTACAATCTTCGGTTAATTCATCCCCACCAAATTCAGGAATATCTACACTAATTTGAGCGGTATTTCCACCACTAAAACTATTGGCTTTCAAAAAAACAGCAGAATCAAAATAAGCATCTTGAACATCAGAAATAACCAGTCGGATATGATAAGTTTCACAAGGCTGAACCTGCGCCATTGCTGTCATTACATTTGTAAATCCATCATACTCTAAGTAAGCACTAGCAACGCCAGGATCACTTTCTAGCTCTGGACAAGATAAGGTGGTTGGTAGATTATTATGTTGAGATATGGGAATATTATTATTAAAAAATAATTGATTTGAAAAATGATTGATCGAATTAATAGAAATATAATCGTTAGAACCAGGAACAAAAGCGATATTTTCTGCATTATCAGAAAAAGGGCCATTGATACCAGGGCCACTAATAAAAAATCCAAAAACATCATTAAAATCAGAATCTACATATTCGCAATATTCTTCTGATGCAAAGACAAATTCAAAAGAAATCATTTCACTAGTTGGGGTAAAATCAAATTCTAGAGAAGCAAGATCGCGTAGATTAAAATCGTCACTTAGTAGCTGTTCTAAATCATCATCACTAGCCGAGCCTTCCATCCAACTACCCGTATTATATTTTCCATTAGGTCCTACCGCGCTCGCAACTCTACCGGTAGAAAGGATAATTCCTTCTTCCATATTGAGGGCGTCTGTTCCACTCGAAAAGAAGCCAACACTTTCTTCATTTCCTTCGTACTGAATACTTCCAGGTTCTACTTGAAAACAATCACCTCCGATAAATACTTCTTCAATCAGTTCCTCAACCGAGTACTCATCCAAGCTAATTTGAATTCCTTGTACGGTAGAAAAGGTATTATCAACATCTTTTACTTTTCCTATACTCAAAGAAAGTAATTGATCTAGAGCGCAGGTCTCTCCATTGATCTCCATTTCAAAAAAGGAATCCTTGGTGTTGAAAAGATAGACTCCTGGTTCGACTAATTCTAAACGAGCATGATCCTTTAAATTAGGAAGCTTTGCAAGAGGCGAGCAACGCTCATCAGGATTAGCAGGTAATACAAATACATGATAATCTGTCTCGGGGATCAGATCCTCAAATCGAATCAAAGCAGTACCTTGATCAAGTGAAATAAAATGCCGAGTAGTACTTGCTGAGCAGACTACCGGTTCTTGTGTGTTCAAAAGGGGATTATAATTTGCATCAGCAAGGACATTCCCTGCGATTAAAATTAATAACAGAAAAGTCCATCGGGTAGATGATACAAACATAAGCGATTGTTGTTTTTGGGTTTTCATCAGCAATCACCAAAATTTAATTTTCTGGCTTCTGTTGATAAATTCCTTTAGAATAAAATATTTCAAAATTTTGAATTTTACCAAAAAGTGCACTATTATCTTTTAATTTTAAAAAATAAAAAATTATAGTTAGGGATATAGTTTTTACTCCCATTTCGAGGCAAGTCCAAAATATTAGGACCATGTCTATAAGCATTCTTATAGACAAAAAGGGTTTCCAAAAATAAATCAGTGTGTGGTGTACAGAGATTCTGGTTAGAAATCTCAGAGAAAGGATAGCGTTGTAAAGCGACTATCTCTCAAAATCGGTTTTTGATTTATTAATGATTCCATAGATTAGCCTTTAGGGCTAAGCCGTATAGTTTTGTAGGGTAAAGGTCTCAATTCCAATAGAATCACAGGTCAGGTTAGACCTAAAAATGTGTGGTGTTGTTAGTCGATATAAAAAGATATCTTATAACGAGCGCTAAAATATTTAAATATTCTATAAAAAAGAAAATATATTCTTTTTTTTTGGAATAATTAACGATTAATATTATCGAGGGTCTACTGCTGGACATTTCTTGCCCGAGCTCCGGTAGTACCGTTTTTAGAACTCTTGCTAGGCGCTTTTTCATCTCGCGGAGTTCTCAAAGCTAGCGATAGAGCAAAAAAGAAACCCCCGCAAATTGCGAGGGCCTATAAAAAGAGGAAATAACTAAATTCTTATATTGAAGTTGTTTTAAATTCGATAGGTTAAACCAATTGTTACGAGAGAAGCGCCGTATCCGATTTCTCCATAAAAGCCTAATTTAGATTCCGTAATAAATTTTAATCCGATGTAACCAGAGAAAGTAACTAAGCTTCCTTCTTCAATTAAAATTCCTTCCGCTCGCTGTATTTCTTCATCCGAATTCGTATCAATTCGAGAGAAATTATATCCCAACATAGCACCACCATAAAAGTCTACTTGCCCTTGACTATAATGTGCTTGTAGTCGCAATCCTGTCAAGTAAAATTTATTACGAAGCTTAAAGTCATTTCCCTTAACGCTATTACCATCAATATCTTTAGCATTCTCTCTATAGCCAGTAGAAGCGTATCCAAAGTAGGCTCCTACACTAAAAAAATCTTTAACTCGGTAATTAAGAACGACACTCACTGGAGGCGTTTTTGTTTTAGCACTCATTGAAACAAAAGTAGATAGTAAACCGATACCAGCTTGTAACTCGACTTGTCCAGCTTTGTAAGCTAGGTCATTTTGACGACCATAGTTTTGAGCCATTGAGATTTGAGTAGTAAATAAAAATAAGGTAATGGTCAATAGGGATAGATTCATAAGATTTTTCATAATCAATATTTTTTTGTTGTAGAAATTAAATAAAACATTTGGATATTTTAAAATCAAAATATTAGTCATAGCAATCCCCTATCCTTATCTAGAGATAATGGTAATAGTGCTGGTAGAGACTCCTAAAAATCTCACGCCAATAATAAAGATCTTAAAATATAAAAAGGGTATCTTTTAAAGGATCACTTAAAGAATAAGATATAAGGCGTTAGGGTGACCATTTGCTACCTAATCGAGTTGACAAAATGGGCATTACGCTGAAGCGTAATGATTATTTTGGCAAAAACAAATAAGCACAAAGGAAGCAGCCCAATGCTGTAAATTATTTTATTCTTTTATGGAACTAAGTACAAGGTGTACTAAGGCAAACAATTTACTTCTTCCAAGAAGATATTTGCTTGGTCAACTTCTGTACTAATAGTTGGCTTTTCTACCTGATCAGGTATCGTTTCAGAAGCAGAATAAAAACAACCATATCCAGGAGAACAGGCATTAAAAGATAATAAAGTGAAGGTGCAAAAAAGCACAAGGACGAATGGGAACTTTTTCATAGCTTTAGGTTTTAGTTTCAGTTTTAAAATAGGTTCTAATACTTTTCATTTGGTTTAAAAAAGCGAAAAGAAATCATGTTGTTATTTATATAATGCATTTTTTTAAAAAAACGCTGCAACAACAGTAAAATATATTTTTTGTATTTTTTATTGTTAATAAATAGGCTGTCAATCTCAAAGTACACGACCTTGAAAGACATAAAATTCCTTAATTTTTAAAAGCATCTTAAAATAAAATATCGAAACACTGAACGAGTTTCTTTAGCAAGTAGATTTTTGCAATAGGCAAGTAAGTATTTGTTTTCGTTTTTAGAAATGAATAATATATTCATCATTTCCTTAATTCATATCTATAATGTATTTATTACTACTTAAATTGTGTAAAAAGGTCAATTTTTTTCTTTATTAACTTTTTTTTATAAAAATAGCTAATAAAGCAGTCTAAAAAGTACTAGCCGAAATAAAGACAACCTCTAAAAAATAAACTCTTTTCCTATAGAAGTTATTTAAATAAAGGTCTAATTGGTTATTCAATTACTAAACTTACCAAATAATTCTAGCCTAATTCACCTTGAAATTTCCTACTGACAACCTATAAAATTATTATCTTGAGGATTCTAAATTAATCCATCATTAACGAAGTTATTTAAAAATGAAAGTCAAATACAATATTGAGATGAGACAACTAGCCTTTTTTCTACTCGTTTTTCTACTCCCTACCCTACTTTTCAGTCAGAAAGATGCCACTTTTTTAGATCTGGATAAGTTTTCAGAACTAAACATCCGAAATATTGGTCCCAGTGGAATGAGTGGTCGAGTGACGACTATTGATGTAAATCTCCAACATCCAGATCATATTTATGTCGGAACAGCTTCTGGTGGTGTCTGGAAATCTGAAAGTGGTGGTATTGCTTGGGAACCAATTTTTGATGATGCACCGGTACAATCAATCGGTGCCATTAAGATCAACCAAAAGAATCCAATGGATATCTGGGTGGGAACAGGAGAAGGAAATCCTCGAAATTCCCACAATAGCGGAAAAGGGCTCTACCGAACACTAGACGGAGGCCGAACTTGGAAACTAATGGGTCTTGAAAATACTACGTTGATCCATCGAATTATTATTCACCGTGATGATCCTAATACGGTTATCGTAGGTGCGCTTGGTTCTGCCTGGGGCCCTTCAGAGGATCGAGGTGTTTATAAAACTACCGATGGTGGAACTACTTGGAATAAGGTTTTATTTATTGATAATCAAACTGGTATCGCCGATCTAATCACCGACCCAGAAAACCCCAATAAACTCATTGCTGCCACTTGGGAATTTGGTCGTACTCCTTGGAAATTTAATTCTGGAGGACCCGGCTCTGGTATTCACATCAGTTATGATGCGGGAGCAACTTGGGAGAAAATTTCAGATGACAAAAATAAAGGTAAAGATAAAAAAAGCGGTCTTCCTAAAGGACCTTTAGGTAGAATCGGATTAGCGATTGCTCCTAGCAAACCAAATATCGTTTATGCGCTGGTGGAAGCAAAAGTTAACGCTTTGTATAAGTCAGAAGATGGTGGACATAAATGGAAAAAAATCGCAGATAAAGATATTGGTAACCGCCCTTTTTACTACGCAGAAATTTACGTAGATCCACATAATGAAAATCGTATTTGGAACCTTTGGTCTTATGTCTCAAAAAGTGAAGACGGTGGTCGTACTTTTGAAACCATCATGGATTATGGTAGCAATGTCCATCCAGATCATCATGCTTTTTGGCTTTCACCAGACGATCCTAATTATCTGATTAATGGAAATGATGGTGGAATGAATATCTCGCGGGATGGTGGTAAGAACTGGCGATTTATAGAAAATTTACCCGTAGGACAATTCTACCATATTAATTATGATATGTCCATCCCCTATCAAATCGGTGGTGGTATGCAAGATAATGGAACTTGGGTTGGCCCCTCTAGTACTTGGAAAAGAGGAGGTATGCGAAATTCAGACTGGCGAGAAGTACTTTTCGGCGATGGCTTCGATATGCTTTTTAGACCCGATGACAGCCGTTACGGAATGGCGATGTCTCAAGGTGGTAATCTAGTTTATTTTGATTATGAAACAGGACAAAATCAATTTATTAAACCTGCTCATCCTGATGGAGAAGAACTTCGATATAACTGGAATGCTGCTCTAGCTCAAGGACCTTTTGATAATTGCGAAGTTTATTTTGGAAGTCAGTATGTTCATAAAAGTACAGATTGTGGAAAAACTTGGGAGATTATTTCTCCAGATTTAACGACCAATGATACGACTAAACAAAAGGAATCTGCTGTTACCGGTGGATTAACCAAGGACGTAACCAATGCGGAAAATTTTACAACCATTGCCGCTATTGCTCCAAGTCCTGTTGACCAAGAGGTAATTTGGGTTGGATCAGATGATGGAAAACTACACGTTACCCAAGACGGTGGTAAGCACTGGTCGGAGATGTCCGGTCGTTTACCAGGTCTCCCAGCGGGAAGTTGGTTTGCACAGATAGAAGTCTCTTCCAAAAATGCGGGAGAAGCTTTTGTTGCCGTTAATAATTATCGTCGCAATGATTTTAAACCATACGCTTATCATACTTCTAATTATGGAGCAACTTGGAATCGAATTGCAGATGAGAATAGCGTTTCTGGTTATGTGATGTGTATCGTACAAGATCCGATCGTTCCAGAATTATTATTTATGGGAACAGATTATGGTTTATATTTTTCTTTAAATGGTGGAAAAAAATGGCAGCAATGGAAAAAAGATTTTCCGAGTGTACCTACCCGCGATTTAAAAATTCATTCCCGTGATCATGATTTAATTATCGGAACCTTTGGTCGAGCGATCTGGGTAATGGATGATATTCGTCCGCTACGAGAAATTGCACGAACTGGTAAAAAGGTACTCGATCAAGACATTGCTATTTTCACGCCACCAGATGCTTACCATAGTAGTTATCGTTCGGTAGATGGTGTTCGTTTTATTGCGGATGCAGAATTTCGTGGTCAGAATCGTGGTCCAAACGGGATGTTTTCCATTTGGGTAAAAGAAAAAGAAAAGAAAGATAAAAAAGAAGGGATGGCCGAAAAAGAAAACGGGAAGAAGAAGGGAAAAAGAAAAGGAAAAGATAAAATACCGATGAAGGATGAAAAAATGAAAAAAGGGAAAAAGAAAGGGGAAGGCAAAGGAAAGGGAAAAGGGAAAGGGAAAGGGAAAGGGAAAGGGAAAGG
>JALZUU010000007.1 GCA_023300665.1 Saprospiraceae bacterium
TTTTTTTGCTAGTTGGCCTGTTAGCTGGTTGGCTGGTTAGCTTCCCTCAAACGTAAAAATACGTGAGAAGAGCGCCAACAAGCTAACCAGCAAATACCTCAAATTTGTCACGCACTCCAATTAATTAGATCAAAGAATTTCAGCTTCTTCTAAGATCCGTTGCGCTTCTATTTCATCGTCTTTAGAAACAATGATTTGAATAGCACCAAACAAATTGGCGTGGGCAGAATCCATTTTATTGATGGTATGTGCATTGATCCCTGCTTCATTGAGTAAATGAATGGCCGTGTTGACTTTAATGGCTGAGACGGATAAAAATATGGTTTCGTTTTTCATCTTTAGTGTTTTTTAAAAGTGAATTTCATAATCCTAAACTATTGAATACAATATAAACTATTATTCTAAAAAAGGCCTTTTTTTTCGACTAGGACTTGGTTTTTATCGATGAGCGTTTTACTTTTTTAATTTGGGATGTTTTATATCAGTAAAAAGAGGCTGAGTCCTGGTATCACATCAGATAAAAAACATTCCCAAAAATGTGACTATGATTTTAAATTTTTCTTAAAAAATTCTATGGTTCTATTCCAAGCCAACTGCGCCATCTCTTGATCATATCGACCCGTCGTATCATTATGGAATCCATGATTTGCTTGAGGATAAACATGCGCTTCGTACGCTTTTCCATTTTGTTTTAGGGCTTCTTCATAAGCAGGCCAACCTTTATTAACTCTGGCATCTAATTCTCCAAAATGAAGGAGTAAGGGAGCCTGAATGCTTGGTACTTCTTCAGCGGTTGGTTGACCACCATAAAATGGGACAGAGGCTTTTAAGTCAGGTACCCTAACGGCCATCATATTTGATATTTTTCCACCAAAACAAAAACCAACCACACCGACATTACCGTCACATGCTGGATACTGTTTTAGATATTCAAATGCCGCTATAAAATCTTCTAGCATTTCATCTCGATCTCGTTTTTTTTGCATAGCTCGGCCGTCATCATCGTTACCAGGATATCCACCTAAAGGAGTTAATGCATCGGGTGCCAAGGAAATAAATCCGGGCAAAGCAGCTCTTCTTCCTACGTCTTGAATATGTGGATTTAATCCACGATTTTCATGTACGACAATAATACCGGGTAATTTTTTTTTCTTTTTTGTTGGGTAGGAAAGTAACCCGTTGATTTCTCCCCCACCTTTTTCAGATGGATAGGTAATAAACTCTGAGACGAGTCTTGGGTCGGTGGGTTGAATTTGTAGCTCGTTATAATTGGGCATAACACAACTTAGCAGGTTGGTCATGGTTAAACCACCAATGGCAAATACCGATAATCGTTCCATAAATTTTCTTCGATCAATTCGATTGTGGGCATAATCATCATAGAGGTCATAAACTTTTTGATCAATGTTTTCTTTATTAAATTTACGCATGTTATTTTGTTTATTATTGGTATTCGCTTGTAAAGTGACAACAGAAATGGATGTTAGATGCTTTATTACATACAGTTAAAATCATCTTCTGTTAAAATATATTCAAAAAAGAAAGAAGGTAAATCTATCGGGATTGTGCCTGTCTCACAAACTATGGGTTCTCTAGCTTTACATATCATCGGGTCAAAAAATTCATAAACTAAAGTATCTCCTATTTCGTATTTTCTTGCATTCGGATCTGGGTCATCAATTCTTATATTTGGAATTGTTCCCCTAGTTACCAACTGGTTACACTTAATTATGGTACGGGCATCTGATCCCTCATTATAAACTTCCACCCCAGAGTTATGCTTTCTTAGTTCTCTTCTATGATATAATACTTGCCATTCAATGCATTCATTTCCACATGCTATTTCAATCTCCCACTCCAAGTTAACTCCAAAAGATATATCCCACAATAAATCTATTTCGTTACATTGTGAATTTTGCTTAAACATATCAAACTTAATTATTGACCTTTCAGTCTCAATACAAATTTCAGTCTCAGATTTTTTACAATTACTCATACTAATTGTAATTAAAAATAAAATTATGTATTTGTAAAAATTTATAAAACTCATGTTAATTTTTTTTATGATAATAATAATTGAATGTAACGACGGTGGGACTGTACCTGCAGGTGGCGGGTCTAGCGACACTTGACAGGTAAAAAATGTTGTCGGCAGCCTTCTTCTTTTATTTAATTTTTTCTTTCCAATTCTGTAAGTCAATTGATTTAGGACTATCCCCACTTTCCCAAATCCCCCAAAGATTCAAGTTTTCAGATAGTAATTTTAGTTCTTTCAAATCATTTTCAATTACTCGATGATTTATATATTTAGGTATAGTACAATCATTTTTTATCCAATTCCATAAATCGTATTCAATTTTGTCATACCAACCTGCTGCATAAATATCTTCACTTAATTCTGAGATTACTTCAACGATTAAATCCTTTTGTTCTTTTTCTGTGTAGAATTTAAGTGCGTTTGGAATTCTATTTATTAAAATTGCTTGAATAATCTTGATTCCCTTATTTTTTGATAATCGAATTAGCCCTTTTAATTCATCACTATTTACCTGCAAATTCTCTGAAAGAATTAATCTAATAGATTCTTTCTCACCTTCTAATATCTTATTTTTTAATTTATCTTTCACGATCATTAACTTCTATTATGTTTTCGGAATATTGGTTTCAGTTTTTCTTTTGGTTCCCGACAACACCCCAATATCCAGCACAAACCTATGGATATCCAATATTTCCACCTTAAAATAAAAAAAAATCCACAATTCTCACAAAACCTTACACATTTATTGTTACCAACATTTAAACAATATACAAAAGTGCCGATAGAATGAGGTTTTATTATCTGAATCTCACTAAATTTGAGCTAAAATAATATATTCCCTTGTTACTTCAATCACTTCAAATGCATAATCAAGAAGCTTAATTCGATTGATTTTTGAATTATAAAAAACATTTGGACTGAATCCAGCAGGTCCATAATCCAATTTTAAAGGTGATAAAACAAATGTTTCATCATTTGGCATTCCACAATAGATAAGTTTAAAGGAGCCTTGCAAAAATCCTAAGTCTATTTTTAAAATGGTTCCAGTTTCAATCTTGTAGTTCATCTTTTATATTTATTTTAGTTATATTTTGGAGGTTTATTGACCTGGCAGCATTAAATTTTACTACCACATTTTCCACAAAAATTATCTTCCTCATCATTTAAACTTTCACACTTTAAACATCTAATTTTGATAATCTCCTTAGTTTTCGGAAACTTACCTTCTAGGTTAACTTCCATAAAGGCATCATTTATCCGACCACCAATAATTCTACTTACAGGTTCTAAATCTCTTCTTTCTTGTTCCGCATCTAGTATCAGCCCAGATCCAGCGACTCCGTTTCTAGCGAGTGTTGTCAATACACCACCAATAAACACTAATCCAAAGCCAATGATTATCGTTTTAGGAAATCCATGATTAGGCTTAGGTTTAGGGCTAGTTCGTGGGTAATTCCATTGGTTATTGGATTTAGGTTTCGAATAATTCCAAGGTTTCTTAGGCTTATTTTTTTGAGAAAATCCAATAAAAAAAACAGAAATAAACATTATTGATCCGATTATACGCACGATGGTCCCAATACCATGAATTGCCTTTCTTTCAGGTGAAAAATCTTTGTTTTTTGTCATACCCTAATAATAAACAAGATCAATCATCTATTCCATAAAAATCGATCAATGACGTTAAAATTTAGATGAAAATAACTTGAGTTGCAGGAATTGAGTATTGGAGTTGGAGTATTGCATAATGTTAAGCCAAAGGATGAATATAACCAAGCAGGAACGGATATACGGTCTAGGAATTTGAGGTCAAAGTGGGGCTTATATCTGGATAATAGTGAATAACAAAAATGCTTTGACTTTGATAGCAAATCATAAATACCCATTATAGGTATTGATTAAATTGGTAGAATGATGGACTTTTGTAAATGAAGTTATTTTAAAACAACTTCATAATAACCCCAAAAAATTTTCCTTACCAAATTACAAGTCCTCAATTACTGATTGGAGTTAGAAGAGGCCAGACCAAAAATTTTAACCTTTTTATTTACTCATTTGATTATGTTCAATAATTAAGTGGGTTGTACAGTATTTTGTCACCTTAGAATGAACAAATTCTAAATTTATTTTTGAATTTGTCATTCTTGGTGTACTTTTTTTCAACTATTATACGGATTTGGGTTTATATAATCTCACATAGTTTACAAATTTGAATTAGCGAGGACGTATCTTTTGCGCTAAGTCTGTGAATCATATTTTTTCGATGCGTTTTTACTGTTTCTAAACTGATAAACAATTTCTCTGCAATTTCTTTACTATTTTTACCAATTTCAATCAACTTCAATATTTCCTTTTCTCGATTAGAAATGGGGGAATCACTTGTCCCACTTTCGGTATAAAATTTAGAGACTTTATTCTGTGCATTAAGTTTTTCGCAATAAAAAAAATATCCATCTTTTTTTAGAAGATGTCCGATATCTTTCAATCGCGTAAAATGGTAATCAGGCATCGCTTTACTTTCTCCAATTGGATGTTCACTTTGAAATAAAAATTTCTTTCTTTTTCCATCAATATGATTATAGCAAAATCCTCCACAGAAGGCTCGAAAAGTGGTTGGAGAACTTTCAGGTTTAATCTCAATTTCCATAAAATCATTTTGCCACCTCCCTAGATTTTTCCAAAATTCTTTATCCTCAAAAGCACCAATCTTCAAAAGCGCATCTTTGCCCCAATCAAGAAATTCTTGCTGAGGATAACCAAGGATGGTTTCAATACTTTTGGTAACGTAAAGTGGAAGAAAATTTTTATTATCAAAAAACATGATCATTTCATTCGTGAACATATTTTCACACTCCAATTCTTTAATATTCTCAATCAGTGTTTCAACTGGATTTTTTAGAACATTAAAATTATAGGAGTTATTCCAGCTTTTTTTAAATTGATTAGCAGTTGTTGTTGCGTTAATTTTCATAATGTTTAAGTTTCAAAGGATCTTAAATTAATAGTTCAATCTGGCTTAGATTTAGAATTTTATAGGCGAGATGGTAAATATATAAATTATTATCAACTTTTATCCCTCTTATGACTTAATCATTTAGGGTTATACTAGTCCCAGCACCTCAAAGTCAACCTAAATTTGCCTAACCAGGAAACAATTCTTTAATTATTGGGCTGGAAAAACGAGCATTAATTTTTTATCTTTACGATAAAACTAATTCATTTTTTCAAAAAAGTAGTTTGGCAAGACGACAGATATTTTCCTCAATAATTCTAATTCTTTTGATTATACATACCCTTAGTGTTTTTAGCTTGATTCTGCTGTATTTAAAATCACCAAATGATCTAAGTTCATTTTTTTTAATAACTACGGGATTTATTATTACCTATTTGATCTCCATCATTGGGCTTTATGTATTTCGAAGAAAGTATTTAAAATCTAATCTTGAACCAATTAATAAAAATAGAAGATATGTATTATTTCTTATTTCAGGAACCCTACCATTGATTATCGATTTAATTTGGGATGGTAGAAGATTTGTTGGATTAGAAATACTCGTCCTTGGTATTATTCTATCCTGTAGTTCTATTTATAGGTCTAGTGCTGAATTTGAATACAAGTCTTTTAAGGAAAAATATCTCTTGTCTTTGTCCTTTAATTTATCAAGCACCTTTTTATATCTCGCTTTTATTTTAGTTAGCTTTTTTGGAAATAATGACTATTCAAATTTAAAAAATCTGGCTAGTTCTTTTCTTTCAATTATTCCCGATTTAATAAGTCGGTTACTTGTTTTATTTCCACTTTTATTGATCATCACCATAGCAACGACTACTTTCACTAAAAAAGAACAAGCAGCTCAAGAATATAATGATGATGAAATTTTGGATTCAAATATTTTTAAATAATTTGGAATTTACTTAACCTAAAACGGAAAACAAAAAACGTTTACTAAACTTTTAAAATTTAGTAAACGTTTTTCGCCTGATGCAATTTAAATACTTTAATTCTATTCACCGACACCTAAAAAGGCATCTAACAGCTTATAAAATTTTGCTGGTTCTTCTAAATAAGGATTGTGCGCACTTTGTTCAAACATCACGAATTTTGCTGAAGGCATATACGTTTTGTACTGAACGTTGTATTGTGGTGTAGAAACTCCATCATATCGACCCGCGGTAATCAAGGTAGGAAAATTTAGTTTTTTTAGATCTTTCCGAAAATCGGTATCCATCATAGAACCACTTACAAAAAAGTCTGCATCTCGTCCGATGATTCCATAATAAACGTCATTATTCCAGTTTCGATACTTTGTTTTGGGACGTTTGCCTTTGATTTTTGTATCGTGATAATAAATGTACTTTGTGGGAACACTTCCATATACTTTCGAAAAAATTGGATCACTGGAAACATAACCTAGATTTCGTAATGAATCCACTTTTGCCCAAGTTTCTGGAAAATGCGTTTGGGTATAATGGTTATAACTATCACAGTTGGCTTGCCACATTTCCCCACTATGAAAACCCGCAATCAAGACCATTTTACTCACTTGCTGGGGATATTTAACCGCATAAGCTTGAGCTACTACCGTTCCATAAGAATGACCAATCACGCCAATTTTATCAAGCCCTAAAGCAATTCGAACCTGTTCTGCAATATGGACATCATTGGCAATAGAATATTCCTCAACATGCTTCGCATCATCCGAGATCCCTCGTCCCAACATATCAATAAAAACGACTTGATGTGTTTTATAATATTGACCAAAAGCACCTTGCATATAGTCATGAGAATTTCCAGGTCCGCCCGCAAAAAAGAAAAGCGGATCACCCGTTCCTAACGTTTCTACATTGATTTTATAACCATCAACCTGAATAAACGTCGGTGTGAATTTTGAAAAAATATCTTCTTCCGTTTGAGCATTCAGGCAAAAAGAGAAGAATAGCATTGAGAGGGATATTAGATATTTCATAATCAATTGTTCAGTAATTTTTTATTTATGGGTAATAAGGTAAACTACGGCTAGTTGGCCTGTTTGCTGGTTGGCTAGTTAGCTTCTCTTCAACTTAAAATACGATAGAAGAAAGCCAACTAGCAAAAAACAAGTATTAGATTCTATTTTCTAAAAAACATAAACGTTAAAGCGCAATCAATTCAACAAATCAACACTTCAACAAATCAACAATTGAAAACCTCCTACCCTTCCACCACCAAAACCAATCCTTTCAAATATTTTCCTTCTGGATGAAAGATATTTACCGGATGATCTGCCCCTTGCGATAAGTGGCGAATAACTCGACAATTGCGGCCAGCATCAATAGCGGCGGCAGTGATGGTATTGTAAAAAAGTTGAGCATCGATTACTTGAGAACAGGAGAACGTAAATAAGGTTCCACCTGGTTTAAGTTTTTGTAACGCCATACTATTTACCCGCTTATAGGCTTGAATGGCATTGTGTTTTTTGCGAACACTTTTGGCAAAAGCGGGAGGATCAACGATGATGGTATCATATTCTCCAATTGGAATTTCTTTTAGATATCGGTTGACATCCTGTACCAGAGATTCGTGTCGATCTGCGTTTTTGGTCAACTCAATATTCTTTTCCATTAAAGCTACGGCCGTTTTTGAAGCATCGATACTCAACACTTTTTTTGCACCCGCTTCTAATGCATAGACCGAAAACCCACCAGTATAACAATATAAATTCAATACTGCTTTATCTTTAGAAAATCGACTTAGCACTGCTCGATTATCTCGTTGATCTAAAAAGAATCCTGTTTTTTGTCCAGTTACTAAATCGACGTAAAACCGATGTCCGTTTTCTAAAACTTCTGTTTCTGTTGCCTCGCCTTTGATAGGCCCATTTGAAATTGTATTGCTATATTTTTCAGGTAAAGTGTTTTTACTTTTATCATAGATCGTTGAAATCTGATCTCCTAAAACGGTCTCCAATGCTCGTTGAATGGCTGGCAATTGTCGGTGCATCCCAATCGCATGGCATTGGATCACGGCAATCTCCGCATAGACATCCACTACGAGTCCCGGCAGTCCGTCGCCTTCTCCATGCAGCAAGCGGTAAGCATTCGTTTGATCAGAGATAATTCCTAGATTCATTCTAAGATTATAAGCTTCTTGAATTTTATCTAACCAAAATTTATCATCAATCTCTTCTTGAATAAACGTCAAAACACGCACCATGATACTGCCATCTTGGTAATATCCTATAGCTTGAAAATGTCCTTGTCGAGAAACAATTTCTACTATTTCTCCATCTTCGATGGGCTTATGTTTGAGAATACCTCTGGAGAAAATCCAAGGATGGCGGCGTTGAATAGCGGCGATTCGGTCGTCTTTAATTTTTAGTTGGGGATAGTCTGTCATAGTATTTGAAATTTGGGGCGAAGATAGTTCTTTTTATGGTTGTTTTAGAAGAATGACAGAAAGGTTAATTTTAATTATCTAATCAATAGCATTTGCAAAAAAAAACTTGAGATTCGAGTAGAAAATAGGGTCTTTTGATCTTCTACCTTTCATCTATTCATTGTCCTCACCTTTCTCTTGTTTAAAAAATTTTGTTCATCACAACTAACCAAAAGCGCAGATTCTCCTTTAGGAGCTAGAGGCGAGTGTTGGCCATCCATTTCCAGCTCTTTTCAAAGGCAAAATCAAATTCAATTTCAACTTGCCTAAATAAATCATCCATTCTTCTCTCTAAGA
>JALZUU010000008.1 GCA_023300665.1 Saprospiraceae bacterium
TGCTCATCTAATGTCCATCATCACTCACCACCATATTTTCCTTACCTAATAAACGAGTCGCTAACTTGCCGATCGACAATCCTTGAACAATAATCGAAAAGACCACTACCACATAAGTTACGGTCAGAATAAGGTCTCGGTTCATATCATCTGTTAAGCTTAACGCAAGCGCAATCGAGATACCTCCACGCAGTCCACCCCAAGTCATAATAGTTGAAGTATGTGGTAAAAATTCTAAGCGTTTTGCAAACATTTTCACAGGAACAATCAAAGATAAAAACCGAGCTAAAAGCACCAATAAAATCGAGATGGCTCCTGCAATCAGAAAACTCATTTCAAAAGTCAAAACCAGTAATTCTAATCCAATTAAAACAAAGAGTAAAGCATTTAAAAGAATATCTACCAACTCCCAAAATTTATCAACAAATTGCTCTGTAACATTGGACATTGCCGTACCTCTTACCGTATCATTTCCAACAATCAATCCTGCGACTACAATCGCAAGTGGCGCAGACAGATGTAGATAATGTGCAAATACATATCCCCCCATCACACAAGCCAATGTGATCATAACCTCAATTTCATAATCATCAATCGACTTTAATAATCTAAAAGTAATCCATCCGATGATCGCTCCAAAAGCAATTCCTCCAAAGACCTCTTGACCAAATAAAGTCACGATACTATTTAAGCTACTCCCTCCATGATCGCCGTGATCTCCTCCTCCGGCGATGGTAAAAATAGTTAAGAAAATGACGACGCCTACTCCATCGTTAAATAAGGACTCTCCTACAATTTTCGTTTCTAATTTTTTAGGAACACCCGCTTTTTTCATAATACCAAGAACCGCTATCGGATCGGTCGGAGAGATCAACGCACCAAAAAGTAAGCAATGGATAAATGCTACTTCGTGACCTAAAGCCATAAACAAATAATAACTCATTCCACCTACCAAAAAAGTAGAAGTGAGCACCCCAACCGTGGCAAATAAAAGGATCGGCCAACGTTGCACTTTGAGTTGATCGAAGTTCGTATGCATCGCTCCCGCAAAAAGCAGAAACCCCAACATGACATCCAACAAAACCGTTTTAAAATCTATTTCCCCGATTAATTGCTCGGCCATATTTAATAAAGTAGGATTAATCAAACTGGTTAAAAATAATCCTACCGTAAACAAAATAGCCACAATCATCAAACCGATCGTGTTGGGTAATTTTAGAAATTTTACATTGATATATCCAAATAAAGCAGAAAGGACAATGAGTATCGAAGCAATGACAAATAGATTCATCTTCTTATTTTTTTACTGCAATGTAGGGAATTTTAGGGAATGTTCTGGATATGGGGATTTTTTTGAAGGGTTTTGAGGGATTTAAAATTACAAAAGCCCTTCTCCAAAACGGAAAAGGGCTTCTGTGATTTTAATATTTGAAAAAAGTTACTTAGATTTTTTGATCTCCTCAATTTTTACTTCTATGGCTTCTTTGTGGCGGCGTGATTCAGTGTTGATAAGAGTTATTATTTCATCATCAGCTAATTGGATGCCATATGGCTTATCAATTACTGTTTCAAAAATTTCAACAGTATAACTTTCAGAATTAAAATTAATTTCAATCTTTGAAGTATGATTAAAAGTATTTTGTCTTAAATTATTTAAAATCTGATATCGGTAAATTAACCAGATAGGATTATACTTTCTAAATTTAAATTCCCATTCGTTTCTTAAAACGATAGGGTCCTCCTTTGATTCACTAACTAAGTAGCGATCAATGAACAATTGATATGAATGATTGACGTAAAATTTTTCAAAAAGTCCACATTTTTCAACAAATTTCTTTGCAAGCCTTACAATCGAATCATTATATATTTCGGCAATATTCTCAGGGCTCTTCATCAATTCAATCGGCTCCCCCACCGTCTTCAACTTCTGCCCCAACAACGCAATTTCTTTCTCCAAATCATCCGGCTCCTCAATACTTTCTCCTTTCGCCCCTTTGATCATAATGTCCAATGAACGATTTAGGTTTTGAGCAATATATTCTACAAACGGTTCTAAAATTCCAGCATCCGCTTGTCTGAGTACCCCAAAGTAATTTTCCTTATCTTCTGTTTTGATAATAACCGGAGGATATCCGAATTGCATTAAAATAAAATTCATCAGAATTCTAGCCGTCCGACCATTCCCATCATCAAAAGGATGGATACGAATATATTTATAATGAAATTCAGCGGAAAGTAAAATAGGATTAACTGCTTCCTCTCCAAGTCGCAGACGATACCAGTCAATCAGATCTTTCATTTTTGCTGGTGTTTCTTCCGGTGTAGCAAAATGAAAAATCTCCCCAGTCTTGGTTTTTACATGGTTAGCTGTTTTTTTATAAACACCAACATTTACCGTTTTCTTGGTCGGCTGACCTTCAGGTGTGATGGCGTCTACCTCATAAGATTCTTTTAAAATCAATTGATGTAACTCTCGAATAAAATTTTCGGTAAGTGGTCTTTTTTGTTCAACAATATCTAACAACCATTTGATCGCTTCATCATGACCGGTGATTTCGAAATGATCTTTTAGCGGTTTTCCTTGCGCCGTAATTCCAAATAGAATCAACGCTTTTGTTTCTCCGTAAGTAAGCGTATTTCCTTCCAGGTGATTAGAATGATAATTCCAATCCAGTCTAAATTTTTGCATGATCCGCAACTCGTCTTCTTTCTTCAAGGGACGGAGCAAATCAAGTTCCTGCTTTAATATTATTGATCGCTCAATATTTCTCATAAACCAATTTCTTTAATATTTCATTTCTAAAAAAATGATTATTAAAATTACAAAAACTACACGACTTCAGAATCTCTCTTCCTAAAAAAAGTAAAAGAACGCCCATCATCAACCAAATACGCCAGAAGAGCATCCACAAATCAAAAAAATGCCATCCCATCCGCTTACGCGGTGCCTTCCTTTGCCGCATTGTCATGCGTCACCCTCCTTCGTCGGGATCAGTCAGTTATCCACAAATCCGCACATCAAATAACCCGCACATCCACAAATTACTCCACTATCTCATAATCAATACTCAACTTCCGAAAAGCACGGTACGCTGAACTCTCATTAAAACTTACTTCGATCTCCACTTCTGAACCATCTAGTAAAACATCTGTCAGCTCTGTCGCTAGAGACTGATCCATCCCGTCAGCTGTTTCTACTAACATTTTTGAGATCGCTCGACGATCAGGTCGCGCTGCGCTACAGGATAATAATTGAATCTTCATAATATTGAATTTAATTGGACCGTACTACTAAGTCTGTCATTTTGCAGCCCGCGCCTTTAATCCTAAAGGAAGCCTTACTCGCTGACACACTTTGAGAAACAGTCTCTATTTTAATTGAATAGCAAATTTACGAATAAAAGCGCATTTATAAACGAATTGTTGTTAAAAATCATAAAAACATCCAATTTAATGGCATTTTTTTCTGTTTTCCATCTCAAACTAGGGAATAATCGTTTTAAAAACACCACTTTTTGTTTTATTATCCTTAGCTTTGTAGGGAGGTTGATCCACAACTTCCTTCTAAAAAAATAAGAACTTGTCCAAAACATACGCTATAGTTGACCTCGAAACGACCGGTGGGCGAGCTGCTCGCGATCGTATCACCGAAATCGCAATTATTCTTCATGACGGCGAAAAAGAGATTGATCGTTTTGAAAGTCTAGTCAATCCCGAACGAGCCATTCCTTATAATATCACCCAAATTACAGGGATCAACGATGGGATGGTAGCGGATGCTCCAAAGTTTCATGAAGTGGCAAAACGGGTGGTCGAAATTACGAAAGGCGCTATTTTTGTCGCACATAATGTCCGTTTTGATTATGGTTTTTTAAAAGAAGAATTTAGTCGACTTGGATATACTTATACCCGTCGAAATCTTTGTACGGTTCGACTTTCTCGAAAAACTTTTCCTGGTTTGCGATCTTACAGTCTTGGAAATTTGATTAGACATTTTGGGATCAAAGTAAAAGATCGACATCGCGCTATGGCCGATACACAAGCGACCGTAGAGCTTTTTGAACGAATCCTACATCAAGACGAAAGTGAAGAGCAAATTCTCGATATGGTCAACCTCGGCGTTCGTCAAGCAAAACTCCCAGCCAATATTACGTTAGATATTTTACACGCCCTTCCAGATACTTGTGGGGTCTATTATTTTCATAATGCCCAAGGCAAAATAATTTATGTTGGTAAAAGCAAAAATATTCGTAAACGAGTGATGAGTCATTTTGCCAAACAAACCGAAAAGGCGCGAAAACTCTATCAAGCTGTCCA
>JALZUU010000009.1 GCA_023300665.1 Saprospiraceae bacterium
CAATCAGATCAAAACCCAAACCCACCCCCAATTATCCCTAATGAAATAAGGTGGAGTAAAAATGGAATACCTGCTCCATCAATTACTAATAAATTAAAATTTATAGAAGCAGATTTTGCAAATAACGGTAAAGTTGAAATAACGGTTGTTTTTTCGTTGCCTCAACAAGGAGACATAGAGTTAAAAATTAAGGTGGTAAAGAATGGAGTTAAATTTACCGAGAAATCAAAAAATTATGCATATGATGATAATAGAATTACTGAATTTATTGATCAATATGGAGGGAATGTAAATGATGAAAAAGATATACCATGGAATTTTTTACTCATGAATGGTACTGCAGAGGAGCTGAACGCAAAAATTGATAAACAGAATGGAATCGATGCAGTTCCAAATATTGTTGCTCCTAGTGTTAATTGGTTAAATATTACTCCAGATCAGATTGCTCCAAATAGAGATGTGGATATTTCTTTTAATACTAATCTTCTCTTGCCAGAGGATAGGGTCATTGCAGTTCAAGCTTGTGATAAAAAGCCTGAATTATTTTTATACACTGGAGCTATGAGAACTTATGATATTAGATTATATCGAGTTTGTGAATCTGATGATGATATGAGAGTTCGGGATATTGCAATGCCTGGTGAGGAGCAAAATTTAAATTTCTTTGATGTTTGTATAAGCCCAGGACCAGATGGTGTGGTTGATTTTCGTGATGACCCAAGTAAGTATCCTGATGATTTCGCTGCTGATACAGGAATTGTTGCAGGTGCTAATGGAAACTGTGACGCTCCGATGCATCCAAATGATCCTACTCCTGATTGTATACCTGTAAATTTTGATTTTGTGGACAAATTAGCAAAATTAAATGTATTGGCTTCAAAAATAGGTGTAAGATACACGATTTCTAATCCTAATATCCAAGATATTAATGTAAGTTTTGATTCAGTTTTAGAAGATGGGAGTATTTCAGATTTTAACGAAGTCTTGAGACTCGGTCAAAGTATGGAAAGTGTAATTCAAGTTGACCCAAATAGCTTAATCATTCATACTGCGCTAATTGACGATCTAGGAAAGAGCGATAAAGGTAATCAAATAGATGGATATGCGACAAGTATAATGTCAGATAGACTTGTGTTAGATGTAGCAAGTGCTGATGCATCGACATGGTTTCATGAAATAGGTCATGCCTTTGGAGGCTTATTACATCCAACTGAACCAACAAATTTTTTATTTGATGACAAAAGAAATTTTATGTCTTCAGGGGCGAATTTACGAATCAATGATAATGTGCGACGTTATCAATTCGGAAAAATGCGAAGACAATAAATAAATTGATAATTTTAATTGAATATAAAAAATATGAAATATTTTATTATTGCACTTCTAGTTTTTTTTAACTTTTCTCTATTATCGGCTCAGCCCATACCTACTGTAGAAGATGCTATTGAGTACTTTGAGCGTTTAGATGAACCTAGTTTTAAAGATAGTGAAAAAGCAGAAGTTAAGTATTTTACACAAAATTTTATCTTTTACAATCTTCCTATTGGAGCGGGAAAAGAAAGTAAAATGAGACAATTAGTAGATATACTTATTGAAAAAAAAACCTTACAAAATGCCTATCCCGAAGTATTTATTGAGTTTTTCTATAAATCTTATGATAAGTTTAATGAGTCAGAGATAAGAAAAATATCATTAGTTCTTGGCAAAATTATTAAAGGTGATGATGTAGCAAAGTATAATTTAGTAATTGGCCGTTATCAATTAAAAGGGTTTACTGAAGACTTAAGAAGTTTTTTACCAAAGAATGGCATAAAAGAAATGGAAAATTCCATTACTAAATATGGAGAGCTTATAGATTATTGGAATTTACGTTTAATAACCTCGCTTGCAAACCTAGATAATACTACCCAGGATTCATTATTAAATCTTATAAGACATGCTTATGACTTAATTAATAATCAAAATGAAAACACTTTTTTTGCAACTCAATATTTTGGCCGTAAGCGCGAACTTTATGGTTTAATAGTTCCAAGAACTTTGAAATATTTAATTGACTACAAAGAGGTAATTAGTCGTACACTTTATTTATTGAATGAAGAGATGATATTTCCTCGACATGGAGACCAACCTGGAGTTGATTGTGCCTATCAATATTTTAGTGACTTAATCTTACCTCATTTAATTAGAAATAAAAAAGCAGGGAATTACATGGGGAAAACTCACCCTAATGATCCTATTAAAGGATTCTTCGAAGATCACCGCACCCCCGAACTCATGCGCGCCGCCCTAATCGAATTTGGCATTCTTGAAAAGTAAATCCTGTTCTAAGAATTAAGATTACAAAAAATAAAAACAATATGAAAAATATATACCTAATTTTACTTGTGTTTTTTGGTCATACAATCTCATTGTCAGGTCAAGGTGCATTGAGTGTTATTGCAAATCATATCCAATGTCCAGAAATTGCTGCAGGTTCCTTTTCTTTAACATTATCCCCTTCGGTATTGCAAGAATATGATGGTCCTTTTTCAGCAACGTGGGAAAACTTAGATACTGGAGATTATGAAGAATTTGAATTTAATGGTACGTGGGAATTTTTGGCAGGATTAGAAGCAGGGAACTACGAAATTATAATTAATCTAGGAGAGAATTGTACGATAGAATATACAGGAGAGATCACCTCTACTACCAATATAGATTTAAGATTAGAAGGAGAAAATCCAACATTTGGGAATGATTGTAATGATGGATCTATTGACCTCAAAATTGATGGAGGAGTTGCACCTTATGATATTGTTTGGGAACGATTAACTTCTATTGTGCCACTTATTACAGAGGTAGTAAAAGTCAGCAATGGCGTTTCTGGTGAGGATGGACAAGAAGACTTAGACAATGCAAGAGATGGATCATATCGGGTGATGGTTACAGATGCTATGTGCGATCCAGTTTTTTCAAGTACGATCTTGAATTGTGAATGTGGAGAAGATTGTGAGGTCACTGGTGAGATTACAAATGCAAACTGTGGTGAATTAGGAGCCATTAACGTTGAATTTATTTGTGATGGAAACATGGTGCCAATTCAAACTTATAATTGGGATGATGGAAGCCAAAGTGGAACGAGAGAAAACCTAATGCCTGGAGACTATTGTGTTACAATAACAGACGAAGATGGTTGCGAGTCTGATCAATGCTTTACGGTAGAAGAAGGTGGAGAAGAGAATGTTACCGTTTCTCTTTTGGAAATCAAGAATGTTAGTTTTTGCAATGTAGATGAAGAATGTGGAGAAGTAGGTTGTGAAAATGATGGAGCGATAAGTATTTCTGTAAATACTACCATGGATTATACCATAGAGTGGATCGGCCCTAATGGGCTTCAATCTAATGAAGAAGAGATTGAGAATTTAGGAGTAGGACTTCATATTGTTGACATTAGTTTTCCTGATTTTCCAACATGTAATCTTCGCAAAGTATATCATATCTCTGTATGCACTGAACAATTTCATGTTGGTATTGATGAATGCGACGTTAGCATAGCAGGCATGATAGTAAATTTAGATAATAAAATTAATGTGAGTAATTCAATGCCTTGTAGTGGAGCTATAGATATATCCGTAGATGAACTAGGAGAACCTGTTAGTCATTTTTTTAGTTGGGAAGGCCCTAATGGGTTTACGAGTAATTCGGAAGATATAGCAGGATTATGTGAAGGTAACTATTGTGTATCAATAAATAATGGTTGTAGCGAAGAAGAAGATTGTTTTAATATCGTTAATTGTGACAATGCTGAAATAAGAATAGAGGGAGAAGTAACGAACACTTGCCCAAATGTAAATTTTGGTAGTATTGATATTTTTGTTGAAGGATTGCAAGAGTTCTCTTATTTATGGAGCAATGGAGAAACAACTCAAAATCTAGAGGAACTAGCAATAGGAAATTATACTTTGACAGTAACGGATGAGGATGGTTGTAGAGAAGTGGCTGAGTTTGTTGTGACTAGTGAAAATAACATAGAACCAAGTAGACGCCCAGATGAATGTACTATATATTATTCTTGTAATGGAATGCCTGCTTTTCAACAAAATGTAGAAGTATCAAGTTGTGAGTATTTAGAAGAAGATTGTGTATATGAAGTGTGTAGATGTGAAGATGGATATCAACTTGCGGAGCGTTTTGTTGGATCTACGTTCGAAATATTAGAAAATACTTGTCAAGCTATTATTTATTGTTTAAATGGTGAAACATATGATATAGTAGATGGAGATATTAATTATAGAGAGGTTAAAATGTTAGATACTGATAATGTTACAAATGAGACAGTTTGGTATTGTTGCTCTTATGTAGATTGTGTTATTAATGAGCCAAACTATAATTTGAACTTTAATTTCACGAGTCATAATGAAAATAATTTAGAATTTGCTATAATTCAGTGTGATGGAGATGATGGATGTAGTTTTGAAGCTTTTTGTGGAGATGATCCAGAACCATTTTTTCAGTATTGTTCTATCGGTATTGGGGAATGTATACAGCCTATAAAAGGGAATTGTAGTGATTTCGATTTATCATTGTTTACTCAAGGTTATGATAAACCATATGTTATGGTAAATAACAAAAAATTTCACAAGATAGACTCTCCTTCTGGAGAAATTGTGTGGGAATCAGAAAGTCATCAAAGAAAAATTGCTCTTCTAGAAGGTAGAAGCGAAAATGTGAAATTTAAAAATATCACTCCTAATCCTTTTGTGGATGAAATTGTTTTAGAATTTTTTGCACCAGAAAAGGAACAAGTTATTTATTCAATTTTCAATGGTGCTGGAATGAAAATATTAGAAAATAAGATCATATTAAATAGCGGAAGTAATTTTAAAACAATATCTTTATCAGATGTTGAGATGAATGGATTGTTTTTTATTCAAGTTCAAGACGAAAAAGGAACTATAGTTTTTAGAGAAAAATTAGTAAAACATGAATAGAATAATTGTTTTTATTGGTCTGACTGTTGTATTTTTTTCTGTTATATCTTGTACTAAAGAGATAAGATATGATTCTCTTGGAGAAACACTTTCTAATCGAAGTTGGAATGTTGAGGAATCTTATATTCGATATGAAAATGGAGATACTGTATTTCAAGTTGAGAGAAGTTTCACCATTGCTGTAAATTCAGAATATAAAACATACGTAGAGTACTTAAGAGATACGATAACAATTTTACCAACGGAAGACCAAAAGTATGTTTTTTGGATATTAAATTCTTCGTCTATTTTTTCAAGTATAATTAAATTTGAAGTGATTGAATGGGATTTTGATTATCAACGATGGTTTAGAGATGATATTGAATTTCAAAATGGAGTACCTTTTTCAGGAAGCCGAATCGAATTTTTATTAACAGCATTATAGAATAAAATAAAATGAAATATTTACTTTTAGCCTTTTATCTAATTTTTTCTATTGCTTGTAAAGAAAAAATTATTGTTGAATCTGCTACTTCTGAAATGATCTTTGAAGAGTTAATCGGAACATGGGATGTTAAAGAAGAGTTGACAAGGTTCATAGATGAAGTTGTTGATAGTGAGAGTGGAATTCAAGACTATGTGTTAGTTATTTCTGATGATAATAAAATATCAATTAGTCTTTCTAGTAATGAGATAGAGATAATAAAAGATATTTTTGTTGGAGAAGAATTAGACCAAATTATTATTATTAGTCCACCAGATAGTTTTATGATTGGAGAATATACTACTAATAGTATAGACTTTTTTAATGTAAAAACAAAAGAAGAAAATTTTCAAATTTGGGAAGCTATCAAGAATCTTCAGAATGTTGAAGGCGAAGATGTCAAAATAGTAACTAAATGGACAATGACTAAAAGATAGTATTATATAGAAAAATATGTTTAAAGTGGGGGGCACTCTTTTAATTATAAAAAACTTTTATACACCCGCTATGCCACCACAAAGCCCTTTTAATCCCAACTAAAAAGCTTTCTCGTTCGTTTATACGTCTTCGTATAGATAAAACTTAGACAAACTTCCCTATTTATATAAAACCAAAAATTCGCCAAAATGAAAAGCTAACTCATGAACACTACTAGCTCTATTTGAGGCTTGTTACTTCTAAAACTGCTCAGCTTTTTGTTTCTATAGCAGGAGGCTTGCTCGCCAGCAAAGGTAGGTGTAAACGAACGGTTCAGCTTTTGGTTCGTTGTGTTGTGGCAACGATTTTTAATTTCTGGCCACTTATATTTTTTATATTTGACCAAAACAGAGTTTGAATGGGCATTTTTGGTCAAATATAATTCTAGTCACCCCAAATCCAACTCCCCAG
>JALZUU010000010.1 GCA_023300665.1 Saprospiraceae bacterium
ACTGCTACACAAGTTAGAAAAAATAAACCGATGTTTTTTGACCAAGCCGGATCAGCGATAATTAAAGACCAGATCAGACCTGCTGCCAAAAAACCATTATATAATCCTTGATTGGCAGCCATGGTTTTGGTCGAAGCAAATAAGTCATCTGGTAAGGCACCTTTAAACGTTTTTTTTCCTTTAGTTTCCCAAGCAAACATTTCCATATAGAGAATATAAAGATGCTCCAAAGCGACTAGGCCAATCATGATTTTTGCTAAGAATTCCATTGTGGTTTATTTTTAAACAGTTTCAATAACTAGAATTGCAATAATACCGTATTTTTGCTGAAAATCACCTTAAAATGAAATTCGACAAACGATTCTTTGGAATAGGATTAGGAATATTAGCAATAGTCCTTCGATTTGTATTAGGTGCGTTTCCAGAATTTGTAGAAGCCTTCTATAGCCGTGGATTCTATAAAATTCTAAGAGTGATTTTAGATACAATCCACTGGGCATTGCCTTTTTCTGCTTTATATCTATTGGTCATTTTATTGTTGGTATCGATTTATTTTGGATTCAGAAAATGGAATAGATCGGAGCGCAGCGTTCTTGGGAAATCAGGACAAATGCTTTTTACCCTCTTGTCTCTAGCAGGTTGGATCGTATTTTTGTTTTTATTTTTATGGGGATTTAATTACGGTAGAATACCATTGGCAACCCAGATCAAGATTTCTCCTAGACCATTAAAATTATCTACGGTAGTGGAAGAACTTAAGGCCAAAGAACCAATGCTACTAAAACTACGATCTAATATATCGGGTGCCCAACCAAATAACTCTTTTACACTTGCAGCACTTCCCGATAACATGGAAGATCATCTTCGGCAGGGACTAGAAAATCAATTAGTTAAACTAGGGTATCCTCGCACGGGATTTCCAACCGTCAGAACAGGTTATCCCAAAGGAGTACTCTGGGGATTTGGAGCTATTGGATTTTATAATCCTTTTACTGGAGAGTGTAACGTTGATCCGGCAGTTCACCCAATAGATCGTCCTTATGTTGTCGCGCATGAGTTGGCTCATGCTTATGGATTTGGGGATGAAGGAACCTGTAATTTTTTGGCCTATCTCACTTGCAAGAATAGTAATTATCCTTTTATTCGATACGCAGGTATTTTTAATTATTGGCAATATCTCTATTATAGTTACCGAAGGGCTGATCGAGAAAATTTTACTAAATACTATCAAGCTTTACCGCAGGAGTTAAAAACCGATGTTCTGGCGATAGAAGCTAATAATGCAGCCTATCCAGACTTTTTTCCTACCAAATTTAGGGTAGCTACCTATGATGCCTATCTCAAATCTCAAGGAGTTACAGACGGCTATGCGAGCTATAGTCAAGTAGTTATGTTGGTTTATGCTTGGGAAAACAGGTAATTATTTTGTGTAAATGACGGTAGGCGCCATTTCTAATGTATTTTAAAAACAAACCTATAGAATATTAATTCAAATCATATCCATTTCTTATATTTAGGCTGAACATGTATTCTCAGACTGCTTTTTCATTTTTTTTAAAAAAACTTCTATTCACTACAACTTTTTTATTTTATGAAACTATTCAACAAACTTTTATTAATTACATTTCTAACCTTTCTGACCTCTTTTGGTTTTGCGCAGGAGAAATACACTTTGGAATTGAATTCCAATAAGTATATTCCAGAAGCAAATTTGGAAACCTTTATCCAAGAGACAGAAATTCAGAATGGAGAAATTGTCAACGGTAAATATTACCGAATGGTTCAGTTTTTTGAACTTCCAACTTTGGAAGATCAACAACGAATCACAGCAATGGGTATTGAACTATTAGAATACTACCCACGGCTTACCTATCTAACGGCTTTCCCTGTAGATTTAGCAACAAGAGAACTAGAAAATCTAAATATTCGAGCAGTATTTCCATTGGACAAAACCTTGAAAATTGATGCTCAATTATTAAATCAAGATTTTCCTGATTGGGCCATCAATCGAGATGAAATAAAAATCTTATTGAAGTATCATAAAAATATTTCATCTACAGAGGCACATGAAGCAATGGCGACTGCGGGATTACGGATCATCAAATCAAATGGTATTAACAACTTTATTGAAACTCGAATTCAATCAAAAGATTTAGAAAGAATAGCTGCCTTACCTTTTGTTGCTCACTTAGGTTTTGGACCAGCTCCTGATGTAAAAGACGATGTGGAAGGTAGATCCTTGCACCGATCAAATGTTCTAGATTCTGGATTGGCAATGGGACGAAATTATGACGGTACAGGGGTAAATGTCCTAGTAAGAGATGATGGACAGCTTGGACCACATATTGATTTTCATGGTCGATTAATTCAAGATTTGGCAGAACCAAGAACAGAATTTGATACCCATGGAGACAACGTCGGAGGTATCATGGCTGGAGCCGGAAACTTTGATCCTACCAAAAAAGGTATGGCTGGTGGATCAGGTGTTTATGTACTAGATTATGATGCGTCCTTTTTGGATAGCACCATGTTTTATTTCTTTACCCAAGATGTTATTATAACCAATTCTTCTTATAGTAATGGTTGTAATGCAGGGTATTCAGCAATTACTGCAACCGTTGACCAACAAGTATATGATAACCCAACATTGATGCACGTCTTTTCAGCAGGAAATTCTAATAATAATGATTGTGGTTATGGTGCTGGAGATCAGTGGGGAAATATCACCGGTGGACACAAACAAGGTAAAAACGTTGTGGCAGTAGCCAACCTTTTTGATGATGGTTCTCTAGTAAATAGTAGTAGTCGTGGACCCGCTCATGATGGTCGAATCAAACCAGATATTGCTTCTAATGGACAAGATCAATTTGGAACAACACCTAATAATACCTATGCTGAATTTGGAGGTACTTCCGGTGCTGCTCCTGGTGTAGCTGGTATTTTTGCACAGCTACAACATGCATACAAAACACTTAATAATGAGGAACTTGCTCCTTCCTCTTTGCTTAAAGCGATTTTATTAAACACAGCCAATGACCTAGGTAACGAAGGACCAGATTTTCGATTTGGATGGGGACATGTTAATGCTTTTAGAGCAGTAAAAATTTTAGAAGAAAATCGCTATCAAACTCTTGAAGTTGGACAAGGTTCCGCTACTGAGTTTTCTTTAAATATTCCTGATGGCGTAAATATGGCGAAAGTAATGTTGTATTGGGATGATCCTGAAGCATCTATTGGGACTGGATTTGCCTTGTTGAATGATTTGGATTTAACACTAGAAAAGGATAACGAGGTATTTCTTCCTTGGATATTAGATGCTACACCCGATCCAACTATCTTAGCACAACCTGCAACTAGAGGAGAAGATCACTTAAATAATATGGAACAAGTTCAGATTGATAATCCAACTCCGGGTGACTACACCGTAAGAATCAACGGAACAGTTATTCCTTTTGGCATAAAGACTTTCCATATTGTTTATGAATATCAAACGGAAGCAGTAGATATTACCTATCCAATCGGTGGTGAAACGATGGTTCCAGGAGAATTACAAAACATCCACTGGGATGCCTTGGGACAATTGGAAGATTATCAGCTTTCTTATTCTATTGACGGTGGTACGACTTGGGAATTGATCGCGTCTGTAGCAGGTACAGAAAGACTATACACCAACTGGACGGTACCTAATGTAACTACCGGAAACGGTAAAATCAGAATAACCAGTAGCAATGGAAATGAAGCCATTAATGAAATAGATTTTAATATTACACCATTGCCGCAAAACTTAGCAGTGGCTAATGCTTGTCCTGAAGGAATTACGCTTTCTTGGGATGCAATGCCAGATGTAGATAGTTATGATGTCTATGTATTGGGAGAGAAATTTATGGAAGTGGATGGGAATTCTATTGAGAATACTTATACCTATGTAACGACTAACTTACAAGCAGAACAGTATTTTTCAGTTCATGCTAATTTTGCAAACGGGGCAAAGTCTCGACGAGTAAATGCACTCTTTTTTGGTGGAGGACTTGAAGAATGTCCTCAAGAAAACGATCTATCGAGTATCAGTACTTCTATTGAAGCTGATAATTTTGTACTTACTTGTGATGGAATTAACGATGAAGTATTCACCCTCGAAATCACTAATAATGGATTGATGCCACAGAGTGATTTTTCTGTTAGTTACCAAATAGACAATGAGCCGGCTATTACGGATGTGGTTATTACCGAAATTCCTGCTGGAGAATCTTATTTTCATGATTTTTCAGAACCTATTAATCTTACGGTGGAAGGTGAATATGAGTTAAAATCTTGGATTACTTTATCTGATAATAGTTATGCCATTGATGATACCATCAATCAGTTAATCAATTTATCGATTTATGAAGGTGATGGAGAAGGATTAGCTTATCAAGAAACTTTTGAAGAACCTATCTTTCCTCCAACTGATTATATTTTGGTCAATCCAGATGATGAATTTGCATGGGAACCAGCATTTGTTGTTCAAAGAGATGGCTCACAAGGACAAGTAGCTTCCTTTAATAATTATAATCATATCTTGTCAGAAGATGAGCTTATAGTAGATGGGATGATAACTACCTTAATTGATTTAACCAACGCAACTGATGAAGTATTGGCTTTTGATCTATCCTATGTAGAATTCCAAACAGGTGGATTTAATGGAAATCCAGATGGTTTGAGAATTTTAGTGTCAACAGATTGTGGTGCTAATTTTGACGATGTTTTATTTGAAGAATTTGGCCCAGACCTTGCAACAGGAGTACCAAATACTGGCTTTTTTACGCCAACTCAGTCGTCTGATTGGACTAGAAAATTAATTGATGTTTCCGAGTATTATGGAGAGTCTGTAATTTTTAAATTTGACAACTTAAGTCGATACGGTAACAACATATATATTGATAACATCAATGTTGAATTTGTTGAACTGGTGGCGCCTATTGCTCAATTTACTACCTCTATTGATACGATTTGTCAAGCTGGAACGATTACTTTTATCAATGAATCTGAATCAGCTGATACTTATGCATGGACTTTTGGGACAGTAAGTAATCCTTCTTCTGCAAACACCGCAGGACCACATACCGTTACATTTTTTGGTGGGGGAGTAAATACTATCCAATTAATTACCTCAAATGCTGTAGGAGTAGATACTTTTGAAGTTGAGATATTTGTTGAACAATTTGTCAATGCTACTTTTAGCTCTGAAGTTGAAGCAGGATCTTTCACCGTAAATTTCACTAATGAATCTAATGCTGGATCTTTTTATAATTGGAATTTCGGAGATGGAAATACAAGTAATGAAGAAAATCCGACGCATACTTACGCTGAAGCAGGTGATTATACAGTGACGCTCGCAGTAGGTTCTGTGGCCTGTCCAAATGGTGTTGTTTCTCAAACAGTGACCTTATCTGGTACCACTAATACGAATGACTTAGCTGAAAATTTTGCAATTAAGCTTGCTCCAAATCCAAATAATGGCCAATTTACTTTAAGGATTGATGCTGATAATCTGGAGACTTTTGATTGGAAATTGACGGGTGTAGACGGAAAAACTTATCGTACTGGAATTATTAATACCAACCTAACTCAAGAGATGGATGTTACTAATTTAGCTTCAGGTATTTTCTTTTTAGAAATGACCTCAGGTAATCAACGTCTAGTAGAAAGAGTGGTGATTATGAAATAAAAATAATTTTTTAATAAAATTTAAAGCGATATCCCTAACAGGGTATCGCTTTTTTTGATTCTTACCTTATGTTAATAAAAAAGCCCTAATTCATTGGTAGCTTGCATTAAAGTAGATGAACCAAATATTTTTGTTAAAAAATTACACCAAGAAGAAAAAACAGGTGCAACAAAACAAAAATAGAACTATGTTTGTTTCCATCCAGATTATAAAAAATCACCATTTAATTATTATGCTTAAATGGCTAAGGCGACTTTTTTGCTTGTATTGTTCTTAAAACTGCGACCGAGTAAAATGCCAATAGCTTTTTTTTAACACCAAGATAAACTTATGACCTTTAATTTACCTTCCTTTTTAAGTGTCTTTTTATTTATTATATCCTTCGGAATTCTGTTTCCAAATGCTCTTACTGCTCAAGAAAATCTGACACTTTCCGGTTATGTTCGGGATGCGGCTAATGGGGAAACTTTGATTGGTGCGACGATCTATTTATCAGAGATAGGCAAAGGAGCAACTACAAATGTATATGGTTTTTATTCGCTTTCTGTGCCAACTGGTAATTATAGTTTGGAAGCGAGCTATCTAGGATTTGACAAATTAAAGATGACCATAAATTTAGATAAAACCCAAAAATTGGATCTCGAATTAATCGAAGAATCTGCAGCGATTGAAGAAATTGTAGTCGTAGCAGAAAAAGAAGATCAAAATGTCAGTAACACAGAAATTTCTACTCAAAAACTAGGGATAGCAACCATCCAAAAAATGCCAGCATTACTTGGAGAGGTTGACGTAATTCGTAGTATTCAACTCTTGCCAGGGGTATCGACCGTAGGGGA
>JALZUU010000011.1 GCA_023300665.1 Saprospiraceae bacterium
TTACAAAAGTAATTACAAAATATAAATATTATTTATAAGCAATAAACTAGAATTCAGAAACCTGACTTTCATAAAATAATGGTTTTAACAGATGATTATAAATTTCGTATAATTACTTTTTTGCTATAAAAATATATAATCATTTTAAATTCACTATTATGAAAATTAGAAATTTTATTCGGTTTACATTAATTGTAATTTTATTTTTTGTAACTTCCATTTTCCATTTTCTTAATGCACAATACTTTGAAGTCCCCCTCGAAAGGATTATTTCTCAAAGCTCACGAATCGTTGAGGGAGAAATTATAGAATCTGAAAGCTTCATTAGTTCTGACGGAATATACACTTCTAATAAACTACGGATTTATAAAAATATCTACAACTCTAATGCTTTTTTACAGGAGGAAGATTATGTTTATATAATTACAAGAGGAGGTAAAGTAGATGGAAATTTAGATCATTGGTCTCACGCGTTACGATTATATGTTGGTCAAGTCGGACTATTTATGTTATCAAATACTCAGCATCCCACTTTAAATAACGACTATACTAATTTTGAAGTTTACGCGGAAAAACAAGGCTTTGTTGGCTATTACTCAAATGATAATAGAGATTTCATAGGCAAAAGCTTATTTGTAAAATATGACAGTCCAGAACAATTAATTGAAGCTATTTACAGTTCTATTGGTCAGAATCTTCCAGAGATCACCTCTTTTATCAGAGACGAGTGGGAGATACATTATAAGTTGGATAACTTCCAATTTGATGGAAATGTTATACGCTTTGAGGTTCAAATGAAAAGTAAGTGGAGTAATCTATTCTCTATTGAGAATATTTCATTTGGATTTAAGTACGATCCAGAAATATTCGGACCAAATATTCTTTCTAATCCAAATACGGAAATTCAACTAGCGAATGAATTCACCCAAAGCCTTCAGCTTTCAACTAACCAAATCTCAACAAATGAAGGTAAAATAAACCTTCAAAAATCCGCTTTTAGTAGTGCAGAACATTTTAGTCAGGACTATCGGAAACTACTAGCAATACAAATACCAGTTGAAAACTTAAATATTCAAACAGAGCCATACTTTGAACTTCTCCTAGAGGAAGGGGAAGAAACTCAATTGTTTGCTAACCAAACTGGAGAATTTTTTACCCCAACAAGTATAGTCCCAAATATTAAGGCCTGCCCTTTTGAGGCATTTTGTCAACTTGCCTTTGAGATTACGGAGGTTTTACCAAGTACAGTAGCAGCAGGAATACTAGGCGATCAATCGTTAATTGTAAACAACGATGCAAATTCTCTTCCTGGAACAATAACAATTTTAGGATCTGAATTTGTTAATCTTCCTGAAGAGAACTTATCTGATTTTATCCCTAGCCAATACCGGGTTGTCTTTCCTGAAATTGATGGAATTATAGTGGACGATGAGGTCATCGATATTGAAATGACTCCTTTTGCATCAGATTATATCTTATGGGACGACGATAAGATTATCGTTAGAGTTCCTACTGCGGGTTATGTTATCAATGACGATAATATTGATCTGAATTCTCCACAAGCTTTACTAGTACCTAGTACTGGCAAAATAAAAGTCCAAAAACCTGAAGGACTAGAACAAGAAAGCCCCGAAGACCTTGAGATTGCCTTTGCTCACTGGAATAATTTTAAAGGGGATACTGTTGAAAACCACCAGGCAATACGGATAATATACAGGGATCTTTTTGTTCTTCCTACTGATTTTTCCGATGGTTACCTTTATTCATTTACACCAGACTTTATTAGTAATATGCCTAGTGGTTCAGTTGGAGCTGTAAATAAGGCACTTGAAACCTGGCGTTGTAACACTAAAGTAAGCAATTCAAGTTTAATGCAACCTGATACCATTCAGGATCCTGGATACGGTACTATCGACTGGGGAACAATAACAGCAGGATTAAATGCTGACTCCAGAACTGTCATTCAAACTAATTTATTTGATTGTTCCGAGGGTGAGCCTGAACAAGTATCCGTAGTTACACGACTGGGAATTACTTTTTCAGATGAGATGATTGGAAATGAAAGTATCTGGACCGCTCAAGGTGTAGTTGAAGATGGGAAATTTGACGTAGAATCCACAGCTTTACATGAATTTGGCCATAATCTACTTTTAGGCCATGTTGAGGATAATGACGCAGTCATGGAAAAGAGTACTTTATCTGGGATATTCAGCGTTGATCGAGATTTAGAAAATGTCGATATTTCGGGAGGACAACATGTCGTACAAGCAAGTTCTCTACAAGAAATAGTTTGTCCAAATCCACAGGTACCAGGAGACGAATTTACTTTACTTCCAATAGTTCCATTCTCCAATTCGTGTACAAATTCTACTACAAACCTGGAAGAACTGGGACTTACCATAGAACCTAATCCCAATAACGGCATTTTTTTTATTAGATCAGAGGAAAATATAATTGCCTCCTTGTTCTTATATGATTTAAATGGAAAGTTACTGGATTCAAAGAAAAGTGAACAGAAGGGAGTATTCGTATCAAACAAAGCTCCCTCAAGGCGTTTTTATTATTCATGGTATCTTAGCGGATGCTACTCCTTTTTCTTCTAAAATAGTGATACTAAAATGAAGCTAAAGTATTTATTTTTATTTTTTACAATTTCAATATTCACAAGTAGTACTTGTGACAAAGTCTCTTCGCCATCAAAAACTAACACCTACGAAGTCTGCGATGAAATAGTAAATGCTGCGCAAAACTACTGGATTATAAATAAAGATAGCATTTATGCGCCAGACCTTAAACATTATTGTGATATATCTTTCGTTAAGGAATTTAAAGATGCTTTTTCAAGCAATAAAGATTGTCACAATAGCATAACCTTACAAGAGATGAAATTACTACTCGGCGAACCAGGTAGGATTACCCCCGGCATTAGTATCTTTAAAATCTATGGTTTCACACTGGCATCGGTAATTGATACAAATAAAACATATCAAACAATATTTTACGAATGTGTAACAAATAAAGAATCTCGCTTTGACGTTAGTGGAAAAAAACGTGAAACTCAAAAGTATTACTTTTTATTTGAGAAAGAAACAGGGAGATATGTTAAATGCCTTCCTATGAGGGGAGAAACACCCTTTTAGATTGTGTTGAGTTGTTGAGTAATTTTCAACTCAACAACTCAACACTTCAATAAGCGAAGCGTTTCAACATTTTACTCCCCTATTGCACCTTCACCACCGTCGTCGTATCCAACTCAAAAACCTCAATCTTAATTCCATCCGACAATCCCGTCTTCACCAATCGTTTTTCAAATGCATCTTCCCCTGTTTTTATTTCTACAAAAGTAGAATCCTTTTTAAAGATCAAGTCTCGTTCTTGTAAGACAATAACATTTTCTCTTTTATCCAGAATAATATCTCCACTCGCGCTATAGCCTGCACGAAGAAAAGATTCGGAAGTTGGTTTGATGGCCGCTTTTACTTCAAACTTTACCGCGCCTTCTTCTTCTACTCCTTTCGGAGAAATATATTCTAATGTAGCTGCAAACTTTTCGGACTCAATGGCTCCTACGGTCAGTTCTAGTGGCATTCCTTCTTTGAGTTTTCCAACATCTGATTCATCGACATTGCCTTCAAAAATTAGAGACTTCATATCTGCTACGGAAGCGATGGTGGTTCCTTCATTAAAATTATTTCTTTCGATCACGGAGGCACCTTCTTCGATCGGCACGTCGAGTACCATTCCTGCTACGGTAGAAACTACAACGTTGGAAACTTGCTTACTATTTCGAGTCGCACCTTCGCGTAATAAGGCGAGGTTGTCCTGAGCGGCAGCGAATTCTTGTTGTCGAATATCGAGATCTGCTTCGAATTGTTTGAGGCTGTTGAGGGCACCGATTCCGGCATTGTCAAACGCAGCTTGTTGGATATTGAGTCGTAATTTGAATTGATTATAATCTGTTTGAGAAATGATCCCTTCATTGAATAAATTTCGTTGGCGTTCTTCTTCTTGCTTGGCATCGGCGAGGTTGGCGCGGGCTTGTTCGACATCGAGTTGTTCATCAAAGACTTTCTTTTGACGATTCAGTTCTCGTTGGGCTTCATCGCGACGCATCCGAGTGAGCTCTACACTACTTTGTGCGTTGTTGATACTTACTTGATCTGGGATCAATTTGATACGAGCTAGCTTTTGTCCTTTGGTGACGAGTTGTCCGGCTTCGACGAAGAGTTGATCAATTACTCCGGAGACTTGTGGCTTGACCATAATCTCTTTCCGAGGTTTGATACTTCCAGTGGCGACGGTTTTCTTGATTACGTCTTCAATGGTTGGTTTGGTGGTTTTAATGCCTTCGGCTTCATTGTCACCTTGTTGATTAAAATAGGCAAATAGACCTACGGTAACTAGTAAGAGCATTGCGGCGATTCCAAGTAGACATCCTTTGTTCATAGTTTATTGTTGATTTGTTGATTTGTTTAATCGTTTATTTGTTTATTTGTTTAACCTGCCTGCCGGCAAGCAGGTCGTTTAGTAACATATAAAAATTGAAGTATTATTCTAAATAAACAATCATGGTATTTTTTTATTGTTTTATTGTTTTTTTTTCATTAATGCTTTGGGACTGTTCAATAATCTGTGTTTTTTGTTACGCTAGCATTGCGTAAGAAGAGACCGATTAACCAATCCACTAATTAACAATTGCTTATGAAGGCAATATTTTATTTATATAAATTGGGTTAATTGACTAGA
>JALZUU010000012.1 GCA_023300665.1 Saprospiraceae bacterium
TCCTCCAATAAGTTTTCAAAAACCTGCTCCGTCGTAAACGGATTCATCACACTAGTTCGTAAATACCGTTTACCAGAAAGTACCACCGAGACAATGTAGAAATTACCCGCTTCGACCAACTGTTTTTGAATCTCTTCATTTAGTAAATTCAATTCTTTTTCCGTTTCCGGCTCATATCGAAAATTTAGAATATTGGATTCCGGTTCTACCAATAAAGTAAAGTCGGATTTGTTTTTTATAATAGTAGAAAAAGATTGAGCAAGGCCATAAAGATGATCATAATTTTCACCAAAAATATCCAATCCATGCGCTTTTAAAATCGAATAAACTTTAATCGACATCATCAATTTGGTACATTCAAAAGTTCGTTTACCAGAGTGATACCATTCTTGCGCTTGTTCAGCATTCCAGAGGTAAGCCGCTTGTTGTGAAAAGGTTTTATAACTATCTAATTCGTTTTTAAATAATAGTGCGGTGGTCAAAGCTGGTGTTAGCAACATTTTATGAAAATCAATCACCACCGAATCCGCTCGTTCCATTCCACTTACTTTCGATCGATGTGCTTCTGAAAAAATCACTCCGCCACCATGTGCGCCATCTACATGAAACCAAAGGTTGTTTTGATGAGCAAAATCTGCCAGTGGTTCCAAGGAATCATAAGAACCCGTCGCCGTAGAACAAGCACAACCGACAATGGCAAAAACGGTAAGTCCATCTGCTTTTGCCTTTTCAAAATATTGGGGTAATAAATCTGTTCTAATTTTAAATTGTTCATCCACAGGAACTTTGATAATCCCTTTGGTTCCCAAACCCATGATCCGTGCCGCCCGATCAATACAGTAATGACTGGCTTCAGAAACCATTACCGCTAGAGGTTGGTCGTGTCCGGTTGCCCAAATATCGGTTGGAAGGACCGCTTTACGAGCTGCCAACAAAGCCGTCAAATTGGCCAAAGTACCACCTGAAGTCATAAAACCACCCGCCGTTTGAGGAAACCCGATGGCCTGATTCATTTGATCGGTAATCACCTTCTCTAAAGCATTACTGGCCATGCCCATTTCATAAACACCGGTCCCATTATTGAGTAAATCCGAAAGCATTCCTGCAATACTTGCAATCGGTGCCGGAACTGAAACTTGATGACCAATATAATTGGGATGATGGACCTTAATTGACCGAGCAAAAATGGTAGAAAAAGTATCGCTAATATTCTGATCATCTGCAAAATGCTCCTGCCAAAAACGAAGTTCCTCGGCTGGATCTTGGTAAGCAAGTACCTTTCCTGGAGTATTGGATTGCATAGACTCCAGGTGATCAGCCAGTAGATCGACCATTTCATGACCGAGGCGACGGAATTCCGATGGATCATAAACGTTTTTTAGCTTAGTAGGTAGGGAGTAGGTTTCTTTCATAGTGGTACTTAAAAAATAGGATTTAAAGAGGAGTTTATGATTAAAATAAGTCTAGCCATTCGTAACAATAAAAAATAAAAATGGTTTTTAAAAATTTTCTCCGTTAAGGTCACTTTGCTATTTCTTGTTTTTAAGTCTACTTAGTTCAAATGGGCGTAATACGAATGCTTAATTGTCAATAGTATGACAACCTCTTCAAACTAAATTCATGCACTTAGATACTGTCTTATTTTCCCTAAAATAAGTGTATCTTTGCAGTAAGTAAACATTATTATATGTCTTTAGCAGAAAAAGAAGCATTATTAGCCCGAATTGATCTTGCCTTAGATGAGGTTCGTCCGCATCTAGCAGTGGATGGTGGCAATGTGGAATTAGTGGATGTGACCGAGGATTTGAAAGTACAGATCAAATGGTTAGGGAATTGTGAGGGCTGCGCGATGTCTTCGATGACGATGCGAGCGGGGATTGAACAAACGCTTAAAAGTAAAATTCCGGAGCTCTCCGGTGTAGAAGCGGTAAACGGAATCGGCGCATAAACCCTAAAGAATATGAATCGGAAAGAACTCTACCAAGCAATTATGCAAAAAGGGTCTTATCTCTGCGTAGGGCTAGATACAGATATGAGCCGGATTCCCAAGCATCTGCTGGGTGAAAAAGATCCAATCTTAGAATTTAATCGACAAATCATCAATGCCACCAAAGATCTTTGTGTGGCTTATAAACCTAATGTAGCATTCTACGAAGCACAGGGTTCTAGAGGCTGGCGCTCCTTAGAGCGAACCATGGATTTGATTCCAGAATCGCATTTTACCATCGCAGATGCAAAGCGCGGAGATATCGGAAATACTTCTCGAATGTACGCAAAAGCATTTTTTGAGAATATGAACTTCGATGCGGTAACGGTCGCTCCTTATATGGGGATTGACTCAGTTGCACCCTTTTTGGAGTTTGAAAATAAATGGGTCATTCTTTTGGCTTTGACTTCTAATAAAGGGAGTAAAGACTTTCAATTTACTTTGCAAGAAAAGGAGCAACCATTATATGAAAAGGTTATGCGGATCGCTAAGCAATGGGGAAATGAGGAAAATTTGATGTTTGTCACCGGAGCAACGCAATCTGCTCATATTGATAAAATCCGAGAAATTGCACCGGATCATTTTTTATTAGTGCCAGGCGTGGGAGCACAAGGAGGTAGTTTGCAAGCGGTTTCTATGAATGGATTAAACGGTCATGGTGGTTTATTGGTCAATTCCTCTCGGGGAATTATTTATGCCGGAGATGGGGAAGATTTTGCGGTAAAAGCTCGAGAGGCGGCACTGGCGATTAAGAAGGAAATGTCTGCTTTGTTGGATCAGCGATATGTGGCGGGGAATTAAGGGGGTGTTTAGTTGTTTAATCGTTTAGTTGTTTAATCGTTTAATTGATTTAACGTATAAATCATTTGACGTGTAAATTTTTGATCGTGGTAGAATATTTTTAAAGTGGGTGTGAGCAGGTGGCTTTAAAACGCTTTGTAAAGTATATGTTATTGGGGACTGTTCAATAATTTGTGTTTTTTGTCGCGCTAGCATTGCGTAAAAAGAGACCGATTAACCAATGAGCCTACTCTAAAAAGTAAAGATTTTTAAATTTTCGAACAGATACAATAAAATAAATATTTATAAAACCATTACGCTAAAAGATATACACGTTAAAGAATCTCTGCGTAATTTGCGTTCTCTGCGAGAAAACACTTTTTAGAGCAAACTCACCAATTCACTAATTAACAATTGCTTCTGAAAGCAATATTTTATTTATATAAATTGGGTTAATTGACTAGACACCGTTATTTGAACACTCTCGTTATTGAGCAGCTAACTGGGTAACCAGAAAAAAAATAGAGAAAACAAAATCCTATCTAAATTTTCATGATTTATTTATTTGTTAAGTGGGTTACTAGAATTGCGATTCGTGTATTTTTTCGCAAAATATATTTTTATAACAAAGATGTTGTAAAAGGAGGGGTTCCGACGATTATTGCCATTAACCATCCGACGGCTTTTATTGATCCAATTTTTGTGGCTTCTTATATTTCACCGAAAACCTATACGATGCTTCGGGGCGATGTGTTTAATGGTCCTTTTAAGATTTGGTTTTTAGAACAGATAGGAACGATTCCAATTTTTCGATTTAGAAATGGTTTTGAAGGGTTGCGTCAGAATCAGAATACTTTTGAACGGTGTTATGATTTATTAAATGAAAATGGGGCTGTATCGATTATGTCGGAAGGCAGTATGGCACACGAAAAGCGATTGCGGACGATTCAAAAAGGAACGGCTAAAATGGCCTTGGGCGTTTATGAAAAGCATGGAAATGAAAATGTACAGATCATTCCGATTGGCGTCAATTATTCCGATAGTAATCAAATGCGTAGTGTATTGATGGCAAATGTCGGTGAACCTATTTTGATCAAAGACCATCTCGAAGCTTATAAAGAAAATCCAAGAAAAGCCATTCTTCAAATTACGCGTAGGGTAGAAGCGCAACTCAAAGAACGCGTGATCCATATCGCCGATCCAGCTGATGATGTTTGGATCAATCAATTGTTAGAAATACAACGGAATAATCTAGAATCAACGCTGCTACCTGCAGTGGTAAATGCTGATGACCTTCGTCAAAAAGAAATGGCGCTAACCCAAAAACTAAACGCCAAATCAGCCGAAGAAAAAG
>JALZUU010000013.1 GCA_023300665.1 Saprospiraceae bacterium
CCGTAGCGCCGGGAGGGTCGTCGGATCGTATTTTTGATATAGGAACTATTACTGGATGCGGCAAATAAACGTAGGACGCGACGCCAGTTAAATTTAGGTTCCATATCTTTAAGAATCTCTGCTAATCTTTCAGCTAGGCCGGCAGGGAGATTTCCGTAATTTCGGTATTTATGTTTGACTCGTTCGGCAGTTTGTTTGATGATGCGATTGGCTTGGTATTCGGCAATCTTTCGTTCTCCTTCGCTCATTTTTTCAAATTCTTCCCAAAATTTATGTCGTTGTAATGCTTCATTTTCTCCATTGAGTAGATCTTTAATTCTCAATTGACCAGATCCTTCTTTCCCAGCAGGTCCTAATTTATCAACTGCTGCTTCAAAACTCATTTGAGGTTTTTGTTTCATGGTTTTATCGAGCTGACGATAGTAGTATCCGACGTCTTTATCTCGTTCTAGCGTAATGCCGTACATTGGCTGGAGGTAGTCAAAATTTTCTAAGACGATTCCTCCTGTTGGTAATTGTGCTTTCGCAATATATTGATTCACTACCAAATCTGCTGCAATATTAAATAGTGTTTTATTTGGATAATTTTTCATGATAAACAAATGCTTTAGTACGATGTGTAGCATTTCGTGTTTGATCAATCCGTATCGATGTTCTTCGGATAGTTTGCTCCAAAATTCCGCGTTGACAATTAGTTTTATATTTTGTCGATTCATGAGTGCTACGGCAGCAGTATCTGTTTGGGTAGAAATTTCCTTGGGTAGGCCCATCATAAAATGTCCGTAGAATGGTTCTGCGAGGAGGAGTTTGATGCTGGTTTTAGAAATGGAGTCGAGCATGGTGTTTTAGAATAAAAATTAATAATTGGATAATGAAAAATTAATAATGCCACTTTTGACGCGGTGTGGATAATGGCTAATATTTTTTGGCGTTCTTTTAATTTACCAATCTCGCCATTCATCAAGATATTCTCTATTTTCGTCTAAGCCGACTATTGTTCCCATTCGATAAAGCGCTTCACAAAGACCTTCTCTTTCTTCCGTATCTATCCCATTTTCAATAGTCTCATCCAAATCGATTTTATTAAAATTGATAACTGACCTTTCAAATATACTAAGCAGGTCTTTTTCGGAAGTATTCTCTGGAAGTAAAATTAATTCTTTTCTTAACCTACTTAACTCCGCAAATAGATGAGGCTCTATATCTTCATATACTATTGTCAGGATTTCTTTAAACTCCAATTTATTTAATTCGTTATTTTTCATTGTGATCTTTTTTACAATTTATATTTGCCAATGTTCACGATTAGAAACTGACTCAATACAATAATTTGAATTTCTTTCAAATTCTTCAGAAAAATTTTCTTCGTAAGATGCATATGCTTCAAAGCCAAATCCTTCTGCTTCTAAATCCATGGTCGCTTTTTCAGGATTGTCATCAATCATATCATAGTACCCTTTTCCCATCGCTAAAATAAAACATCTACAATACAAAAATCCATCATCAGATCCATCTGTATATTCATGTATTTCTTCTCTATCGATATGGTATAATTTCTTTTCTAGTAATTGGATATAGCTCGTGAATTCAGTTTTTCCTAATAGTTTCAATTCAGTTTTATAAAAATCCATTAAATCAGTTTCGATAAACTGGGACAATTCTTCTAATACATCTTCATTATTTGTCTCAATGGCTTTTAAACGATCTTCGTTTTTTCCTGACTTTAGCCAAGCATTTTCAATTAAATTCCAAAATTTCGATTCTTCCATTTTTGATATTTATAATTAGTTAGAACTAAAACATACCCGCAAAATAGTGCAATTATTTCAATTAATCAACAAATTAGTTATTTTATTTTAAATAATAATCAAAAAAGTGTCATTAGGCGATAATTCCCTAATGACACTCTCTTTAATATAAGGTATTTAGAAGTCGTGCATTTTATGCCCCACCCGCCTCAATAATCGGCTGTGTACCTTGTTCACTACAAAGTACGACTAGCAAATTGGTCACTAGCTTACGTTTGTCTTCTGGCGTAAAAGAAACGATCTCTTTGTCTTCTAATTGATTGATGGCCATTTCGACCATTCCGACGGCACCTTCTACGATTTCGGTACGAGCGGAGATGATGGCACTTGCTTGTTGTCGTTGGAGCATCGCAGCGGCGATTTCTCTAGCATAACTTAGGTGATTGATTCGACTCTCCATGATTTCGATACCTGCTTGGTCGAGTTTTTCTTGGATTTCGATTTTAAGATTTTCTGCTACTGCTTCCGTATGCGTAATGAGAGAATGTACTCCTTCTTCTGCTTCATAAGGATATTTCATGGCCAACCCACGGAGGGCAGCGACACTCTGACGTGTTAGGAATTTTCCAAAGTCTTCTACATCAAAATATGCTGCGTAAGTATCTTTAATTCGCCAGATAACAATGGCACTGATTTGAATTGGATTTCCTTTTAGATCATTTACTTTGATCATTTCTGTCTCAAAATCTTGTACTCTTAAACTGGCTCGTGTTCGTTTAAAGAAAGGAACTGTCCAACGGTAGCCGTCTTGCTTATCGGTACCGACATAGCTACCAAAAAACATCTGAATAATCGCTTCATTGGGTTCGATCACATAGAGTCCTCTGGAAATAAAAAGTAGGACGAAAATCGTAGGGATAATTAATGCTACACTTTCTGGTCGGTCTATGGCTGCTCCACTATTAAAAACTTTGTTGGCCATAAACAGCGCAAAAACAAGTAGTATTAATGCTACAATCCAACCGCTAATTGAAAAACCTTTTTTTTCTTTCATAATTTTTTTTGCTATTGGCTATTTGCTATTTGCTTCTCTTAATCGCGATTTCGATGGTGATTGATTTTAGAAGTCAAAAGCTGTTTGGCTCTAGCTGTTAGTTATTTTATTCTTTGGCTAAAGTACGAAGTAAAGACTCAATGACAAAATTATCTCGACTAAGTGGTTATTTTTTAAGACTAAGGTTTTTGATGGCGTCACCTTTTGTTATATGAGGTTGTTCTTATTTTTTTCTCGCAGAGATCGCAATGACGCAGAGATACTATATCGTGTATATCTTTTGTCGTAAATATTTTATGAGGTGATCAATCTTATTTTTTCTCGCAAAGGTCGCAAAGGAGCGCAGAGGTACTATATCGTGTATATCTTTATCGTGAAAATATTTATAGAAAAAACCTTTGCAGAATTTATTTCTACAAAGGTTTTTCCTTAAAATATTTTTAATTAAAGACTTTAATCTCTTACGACGGATACTGCCATGTTATCATCAAATTCTCCTAGCATGACTGGAGATTGGCGTTTGCCTGTATAAGATCGAACGTTTTGATAGATATAGCTATATAGTTCATCAATTGTTACGATTCCATCGGTGCTTAAGTCTGCTTCTCCACGTAATCCGCGAATTAGAAAATGGCTGAAAACGCCTTGGCGTAGTCCACTAGATTCTAGAGAAGTTTCGGTAGACTTAGATGATAAAATAAGTGCCGTTCCTGGATTTGCTTGTGCTAAAGTTCGGTAATATTTGTCGAGGGTTTCTGATACAGTTCCGCGGCTTGCGTACATGCTACCAGAGTGACAAGCGTCTGCAATACAGATTTTATACTTGGCAGGGCTTTGTTCTAAAAGTGCATTGATATCTTCGTGTAGTAATTTATTATTATAACCATCAAAATCAATCGGTAGAAAAGAGCCATTTAGACCATGACCAGAAAAATATAACATTACTAAATCGTTGGGGCCTGCTTTTGAAAAAACATCTTTTACCGTTGATTTTATTTTTTCTAAAGTCGCATCTTCATCGATTAATATTTTTATTTGATCGTTATCAAGTGCTCCACCTTCTGGGCTTTTTAGATGCGCAAAAACTCTATAGGCATCATCATCCGTGTATTTTAGTGCTGGCATGTGTTCGTAATTCGAAACACCAACCAATACCGCCCATACTTTGGTATTTGTACTTTGTGAAACTGGGGCAACTACATTAACATCAGCTGGTTTGCCAAGATAGGTTCCATCTTCCCATAGTCCGTTGACTTTAGATCCATCAAGCATAAAAAGTGTTCCGATACCATTAAAACTTCCTCTACCCCATTGGCCTTCATATTTTTCTCCATTGGCGTAATAGCAAGTTCCTGTTCCTTCTGGAATTTCATTTTTGAAAGAACCGACATATTTAGCCGATCCACCTTCGTAGATATAAGTACCGATTCCGTTTTGGCAATCTCCTTCGATACAACCTTCTTCGGCACTTGCTGGTCTAAGATTTAGGAATTCTCCGTTTACCCATTCTCCGTTAGTTTGCGTACCATCGAGGTGGTAGATCGTTCCCAAGCCGTGAGAATAATTATTTTTAAA
>JALZUU010000014.1 GCA_023300665.1 Saprospiraceae bacterium
CATGTGATTCATAATACAGGCTCCCATCGTTTGTTCCTAAAAAATCAAACCCTGGAATTTCTACTTCAAAACAGCTTATTTCGATTACAAACTCAAAGTAATTATCCATTGGACGATCTGTCCATATTCCGTTACTATTAAGAAGACGAGCAGCCGCTCTAGGATTCGGACTATTAGGTTCGCCATTATTCCAATTGAGAAAATTGACGTCCGCTCCACTCTCCCATTCAAAACTATCTCCATTATTAAATCTTCTCAATCCGGTCCAGATACTACCACTAGCTGGATCGATATTATCTCTAATAAAAGTATTTTCAGCAGCATCATCAATCGTCACTAGGTCAGCACCATTCGCAATCGCAATAGTATTAGCAGTTGTCCAATTTTCAGCAGCATGACTAACAAAATATCTGCTTCCGCCTAATTGACCTATGAAGTCAAAGCCACTGATGTTTTCATTAACATCCGGACAAATCGTAACACTGATAGGCATCACAGGGCTACAAGTAGTAGTTGCCTCAGGAGTGATAAAACTAGCTGGTGCAAATTGGGCACCAGGCGCTGGAGTAGCTGTTATATCCTCCGGACATTCAAAATCGATGTCTGGATCATCCACCAAAACAATAGGAGGAGTGAAAGGAAGTACTGTAACAAAATCGTCACAGCTAGCAGAATTTCCAAAATTATCCGTTACCGTAATGGTAACAATCTGTACACCAGCGTCTGCAGCAGTAAAGCTATTAGGTGATGCAGTAATGGATACTAATTCTGCTCCACAACTTCCGTAAGAACGACCTTGTTCAATATCAGCTGCAGTAAAACTGACCATTCCTGATTCTGGTAATTGTAAAAAAGCATCTCTTTTACAAGCTGGAACAGGTGCAGGACGACCATCTAGGTCGGTAAATGTTTCACCGAACTCTAAGTTAGTTTCGTTAATGGTACCATTGATTTCATAAACACTACCATTACTTTGAATAGACCCACCAATATTGTTGGTATTAAGTTGGATTAAGTTTCCACAAATTTCAATATCAATTCCAGCGTTATTATTAATTTGGTCATTGTTTTCAATAATTCCAACAGAATTAATCATCAATGGGCTATTTATCGTAATACGCTCGTTATTGATAATTCTTCCAGCGACTTCCATGTTTCCGCTTGTCCGGTTAAGCAAAAAATCATCATTGGTAAACACCCCTGCGTTTTGTACTATAAAATCTCCACGACTTGAGGTTTCACCTAAATTATTATAAATACCGTTGACGCTATAACTACCTCCGGCAAAAGTCTCCATCACCGCATCTACTCGATTTTCAATAGTAGATCCTGCTTGAGATTCAAAAGTTCCGAAATTATTAAACGTTCCACTATTATCCAGTGCAACCACTATATTAAGGTCACCATTATTGGTGTAAGTTCCAGCATTTAATACTGGACCAAAAGCAAGCGTATTATTATTATTATTAACAGCAGCACTCGCTTCATTATCCAGACTACCAGAAGCAGCAATATCTATCATTCCAAAGTTATCGAGGGTACCATTATTTTCAAAATGTCCATCCACATCCAAAACTCGGCCATTGGCATTAATAAATTGAGCATTATTTACAACGCTTCCTGATTCAAATATGATGATATTTCCAGCATTGAAAACAAAATCATTAAAAGTCAACATACCTGCCAGTTGGATGGTATAGTTGATAATGGGCGTTCCACCAAATACTGGCGAAGTAGAGCCACCAGGAATGGTAGCTACAGATCCCGACGTAGGCACCCCTGCTGACCAGTTAGCTGGGTTTGTCCAATCGGAATCTACGGTTCCTATCCAGACGGTTTGTCCGTGAACAGAAAACATTCCAAATAAAAGAATGAATGCGTATAGCAATCTTTTCATGAGTAAAAGTTTTTGATTAAAAAAATAGATATAAGTAGTAACACCATAGAGATATACCCCATGATGTCATAAGAGACATTGGTTTAGTGAATAGGATGAAATATTATCCTGAAGGTTTTTTGTGTGTATTGGAAAGATGGGGTTAACAGAAAAGAACAACTGCTTATGTTATTACATAAGTTATTCTAAAAAAATCAGTTGTTTTTGGAACGAAAGGTTAATTATGTGGCTAAACTAGAGAAAAGTTTTGGGAATGAGTATGTACCACGTTATGCAAAAGTAAGGAAGTTAACAGGATAAAAGAAGGAAAGAAGGGTTTATTTTTTCTTTTTTGGTCAAATATCGTTTAAAGGACATTTTAAAAAAATGACTAAAAAAACTGGAGTTATTTAACAGCTAGATACATTTGTTTTTTAATAATATTTATTCTGCTGATTTTTTGGGTTTAAAGTCTAATTTTAAAGAAAATATATTTGAAAATAATACTTCAGACACGTTTCCAATATTGGTATACGCATAGTCGATGGTTAATTTTCCAAGTTTGAGTCCTAACCCAAAATTTGGTTGAACACTTAAGTAAGTACTATCGTCTCCAGCGTTAAACTTAACTTGTTGAAAATTGATCAGCCCCCCTCGAAGGAAAATAAAGTTTTTATACCCTACTTCAAAACCTGCATGTGGATCAATATTGATCGACTTACTACTAATCAGTACATTTCGTTGACCATCTGTCGTAAAATTAAAATCTGCTTCAATCAGAAGGTTAAATTTTTCACCCAATGATTTCTCCCATGCAGCAGCAAGAATGATTCGAGGTCGAGTAATTTCAACTGAACTTTCTAAAATATCATTACCAGTTTGGATAAAAACGGCTCGTTGTTGTTCAGTAGAGTTAAAAGACCAAGCATTGAAGGTAGAAGTAATATCTCGACCCATTAGAGCAAATTTCCAATTTTTATGCTTGTATTTCAATCCTAGATCTATTCCAAATCCCCAAGCACTACCAAACGTACCGATCACTCGACGGATAATCTTTACGCTTCCTCCTCCTGTCAATCCTGGTTGAATTTCCTGACCATAAGAAAGAAAAAGGGCATAATCTGCCGCCGAAAACTCAGTGATATTGTCATAATTAATACTTCCATCTGTACCGACTAAATTTAAGGTATTTGGAATATTATCAATACCCAATCGAACTAAAGACACGCCAATGGCAGATTTTTTCTCTTTGTTTAATGGTTTAGCGATTCCGAGGTAATCATACTTCGCAATTCCAGCAAATAGCTCTGAATGCATCGCCATTACTTGAAAAGGTGCTTCAATCTCTACCAAACCGGCAGGATTCCAATAACTGGCTGTTACATCATCCACATTAGCAACTACTGAATTAGACATAGCTTGAGCCCGTGCTCCGACTCCAATGGTCAGAAATTCATTACTATACTTCGCTTGTGAAAATAATAGGTTTGAGAAAAGAAATATTAGGATAAAAAAGGGTAAGCGCTTAGACATTGGGTAGGTTTTAAGATTTTTGCTTATAAAGTAGTTCAAAAATAGACAAATTTGCAAATAAAACGCCAAGTAACACATTATAGTACCTTTCAATTTAAAAACAAGAAGATTTTTTGAATAAACTTCGCTTAAATGACAAAAAAAGGGCTGCCGAAACTAATCGACAGCCCAAAACCTAATTGAATATGTATGAAATTATAACTTACTAACTATAAACATCTTAGCCACTGGCTTGCGACCTTCGACAGTTACGATAATCGTATAAGTTCCAGCTTGGTAAGCTTGGTCCAATTCGATATGAACTGGAGCAGTTGGAATCTCATCGAAAGATACTTCGTACATCTTCTGACCTAGTGAATTTGCGATCTGCAGGCTACCCTGGCGACCAGCATATTCTACTAGACTGATATTTACTTCTTCTACTGTTGGGTTTGGATAAACCACAACTTTTACAGGATCAACATCGAAGCTAACTTCTACTACATTAGAGTAGATGAAAGTTCCGTCATTCATGATCTGCTTGATACGGTATTGATTCACACCAAATGCTGGCTGCTCATCCTTTGATTGGTAGAACGTAGCATTTGTACTTCGTGTTAGACTAGCTGTCTCTTCGATAGCCATCCAATCTGATCCATTCGTAGAACGCTCAATAACATTGAGTTCTGTACGGTAGTCATTGTTTGATGTCCAATCAAGACCTACAGTAGATGCAATCTTATTAGCATTCAGGTGTAAAAAGTCAGCGTTAGGAGCAATTGCAAAACTTGCATTATCATCACAATCATCAACATCTCCCGATAGGTTGACATTAATATCTCCGAAACGACCATCCGTAGTTGGATTGAACTCAACGTTTCTGCCAGTCGTAGGCTGCTGAATAATTTCTCCTCTATACCAAGCAGACATACCGAAAGCATCTGCCTCACCTGTTGAACTCGCTCCAATTCCTAATTGTAAAGCAGCACCGATTGGACTAATAGCAATTTCTGCACCTTCTACAGATTCTCTTCCAAGTATAACTCCTGTAAAATCTTCATAGTAATAGAATGCATCTATATCTACATCCTCAGAACATAAGTGTTCCTTTGGTTCAACTGGAGCAGTAGTCGTCTTTCCTGTAGCAATAAATTCTATATCAAATACAAGACTAGCATCTCTTGTGTTAGTCCAAGTTGCAGTGTACAAAGCAGTACCATCTGTAAATTCTACTAATTCTGAATTTGAAACATTGTAAGAGCTTTCCTCACCTGTAATTCTCAACCAGCCACCATAACTGAACTCATCATTACATTTCTCAACATTACTAGCAGTACGAGTAGTACAAACAGCCACCTCGTTGTTATCAGTTACTTCGATCACTTCTTCTACCGCACAAATTAGTTGGTAAGATGCAGTGTAATACTTCACAAAAACTCGGTAAGAACCAGGATCCAAGGTTTCCGTAATGCTAGCATCACAGTCTCCAAAACACTTGTACTCTTCTTGCCATGCAGCGTTAAAACATTGTACGCTTGTTACTGGTGCTCCGTCTAATCCAGTTACGGTAAAGCTTCCGTCTCCAGGAATGATTGAAATATCTGCACAATCAGGACCAGCTACTACAACTGGTGTTCCTTCACATCCACAACCATCAGCAGTTACTACATCGTTTTCTGTATCAGCGTTCGCATCATTACAAGCAGTTCCTGGTGTTGCAGGTACACTTGCATCGTTATCATCACAATCTTCAGAAGCAGGTACTCCGTCATTATCATTATCAACAGCTGCAATGGTTTCAGTTCCTGCACAAGTACAACCGTCCGCTAAGATTACATCATTCTCAGTAGATGCATTGTTATCATCACAAACATCACCAGCTTGCTTCAAGGTAAGTGTACCAAAAGCTTCTATGCATCCACCCCATGTTCCGTCTATCCACATACCGAATCCAAAACCGTCAGCAGCATTTTGTGCACCGTCTCCTAGTGCAACATCCGCTCCTTTTTGAATAATAGTATACGTTTGACCATCGTAAGAAACAGTACCTTCAAAGCTAGTGTAGTAATATTCTATACTTGCATTGTTGTTGTAACATCCGTTAACCCAACCACTTCCTGCAAAAGAGAATCCATCAAAAGCAATTGAAACCTCTGCAACTGTATTTCCATTAATAATAGTACCGCTCATCATAGCAGTTCCATCTCCATTTTCTACTAATTCTAAGTCATCACCTGCTCTCCATACTTGGAAATCAGTACCACTACAAACTCCATTATCGTTTACATCTCTTCTAAAGAATACACCTGGAGTTACGTCATTAAAAGCTGCGTGACAAACAGGTTGAACATCTTGAATAGAATAAGTTTTACAATCATCATTAGCAGGAGCTGGAGTACCAGCGCAAGAACAACCATCCGCACCAATTACATCAGCAATTGTATTGCTATCTCCATCATCACACGCAGTGCCTGGTGTTGCAGGTACACTTGCATCATTATCATCACAATCTTCAGAAGCAGGTACTCCGTCGTTATCATTATCGCTATCAACTGGCTCACCAGCGGTTACTTCAATTACTTCTTCTACTGTACAAATTAATTGGTAAGATGCAGTGTAGTACTTCACATATACTCGGTAAGAACCAGGTGTTACTGTTTCTGTAACAGTAGCATCACAGTCTCCAAAACACTTATACTCTTCTTGCCATGCAGCGTTAAAACATTGTACACTTGTTATTGGTGCTCCGTCTAATCCAGTTACGGTAAAGCTTCCGTTTCCAGCAGTAACTGTAATATCTGCACAATCAGGACCGGTTGAAACAACTGGTGTTCCTTCACATCCACAACCATCAGC
>JALZUU010000015.1 GCA_023300665.1 Saprospiraceae bacterium
GAAGAAGTAGAAGTGCAAGACGCCTTGGAACGAAACCTTTGGTCGGTCGGTCAAGAAATTATCTATAGTCGAGGTAAAATGCTCTATTATACCCAAGACTTACCTTTTCCGATCACTCATTGCCCAGAGGTATTCAGTAATTTCAGAAAAGAAGTAGAGCGATTCGTTTCTGTACGAGAACCCTTAAGCAAACCTAATAGTTTTAATTCGGTTTCTGTTGATATTCCCAAAGGCAATATTCCAAACCTGGCTGATTTTGGATTTGAAGATTTTGAAGCACCCACTCAGGCCTTTTCTCCCAAAGGTGGTGAGACCAATGCACTAAATAGATTGAAATACTATTTATGGGATACTAATTTGATTAAAAAATACAAGGAAACCAGAAATCAACTACTCGGTACCGATTATTCCTCAAAATTATCTCCTTGGCTAGCACAAGGATGTATTTCTCCCAAAACAATTTATTACGAACTAAAAAAATATGAAGCCGAAAATGGGAGTAATGACTCTACCTATTGGTTGTTCTTTGAATTATTATGGAGAGATTTCTTTCGCCTTATGGGGAAAAAACACGAAAACCAGATTTTTCTTCAAGGTGGAATCAAAGGAGAAATAGATGCCGCATGGAAAAATGACAAAAATTTACTCCAATTATGGATCGAAGGCCGAACAGGCGTTCCTTTTATTGATGCAAATATGAGAGAATTGGCCATGAGTGGCTTTATGTCCAATCGAGGTCGACAAAATGTAGCCAGCTTTCTGGTCAAAGATTTACATGTAAATTGGCAACTAGGTGCCTCTTATTTTGAATCTATACTAATTGATTACGATGTAACCAGTAACTGGTGTAATTGGAATTATGTAGCAGGTGTTGGAAATGATCCACGAGAAAATCGGTATTTTAACATACTATCGCAGGCTCGTCGATATGATCCCAAAGGAGAATATGTCAAAACTTGGCTCCCAGAACTCGAATCGGTCCCAGATCATAAAATCCATCGACCAGATCAACTCTCTTCCGAAGAGCAAGAATCTTCCCACGTAAAAATTGGTGCAGATTACCCCCGCTCGATGATAAGTATGTCCCGTTGGGATTGATTTATGTCAATTATCTATTACAAAAGGGGTATTTTTCCTAATAATTGCTTGCATAATGTGCATTGTTTCAAAATAAATGCTATTTTGCGGTTACAAACACGAGAGGAGATAATAATATCAACCAAGACTTTACGATGCTAATTTGCCCAAATTAGCACCACTCCCATATCTATATCATGGCTCGCCATATATGATACGTAGTTTTGTTTTGTGTAAGCTTATATTTTCCTGCTCGTTTTTTAGAACTTTTAGGAATCTTACAATATGCAAAACATGTACAACTCAAAGTTGTCTCTAAAGTCTCTATTTAGAACAATTACCCTATTCACCTTATGTTTATTTTTCAATCAATCAGTTACGCTTGCACAATGTGGCAATGTAGGGTCTCCTACTTGTGCGGACTCAGACGTTATTAGTTTTCCCTTTACAGATAATATGATCGAAGGGATCAACAATGGAGGTAATATTCCTGGTTGCCCGCAAGGAGCATTTCATAATACAACCTGGTATAGAATCACTCCGACCACACCCACAATAAGTATAACTATCACTGCTGCTAATTGTAGCGTTGTTGGTAATAATCAAGGATTTCAAGCAGGAATGTACCCAACTTGTGATGCCAATCAGACTCCAATTGGAGATGTTCAATGTGATTGTGCACAAGAAGGCCAACCGGTGGTCATAGCAGGTGATGTCGTTCCTGGTACGGATTACTTTATCTTTATTGATGGTTGCGCTGGTTCTGTTTGTGAAATAACGATGAACATAACAGAAGGAGATGTAGAGGATCCTCCTGCACCTCCTATGCTAGGTACACCTGATATGCCTACTACAACTGATCCAATTCCTACTTGTGACGGAGCAACAATGACTTTTACTATTCCTGAAGTAGAGGGGGCAGATCAATATATTTGGAACGTTCCCGGTGATGCAACTGTAACCTGGGATTGTAATGAGGCAACCGTAACTTGGGGACCTTCAGGAGGAAATGTAAACGTTGCGGTAATTAATACTACGACGGGTGCATTTAATATTGGACCTCCACTTACGGTACCTATTCAAGATTTGTCGCAAACTTGGGATGCCGAGTATTGTACTCCTACTTTAGGAGGAGGGCAAGCAGGCGCTCAATTTTTTGGAGATGGTACGTTCTATACAGCAGGTGTATATCAAGTCACGGTTCCTGGCCCTATATGTGATACACCGTACACCCTTACCGTTGTAGAAAATTTAATTACAATTGATGGATTTATTACCGAAGCGGTTAGCTGTAACCAAGGAAATGATGGCCCTATAAATGATGGAGAAGCACTGATCATGATTGGTGGGAACGGTTCAGGACCTTATCAAGTAAATTGGGATAACGGTATTACAGGAATGTCCAATAATCAACTATTCGCAGGTCCAACAGGAGTGACGGTGACAGACTTAACGACAGGATGTATAGTAGAAGATATTGTCAATATTGACGAACCTCCTTTCTTATCTGCTGTAATTAATATAGACATAGCACCATCTTGTGGAAATGCCATGGATGGAGAGTTAATTGTCTTTACATCATTGGGTAATAACCCTGTTGGTAATACTTCTGGTTTTACCTACAACTGGAGTGATGGAGGAATGGGAGATTTCCGACCAGGAATTGGCGAAGGAATCTATGATGTAACCGTTGTTGATGCCAATGGATGTGAGTTTGTTAGTGCACCTATCCAAGTTATAGCTAATGGTGGAAACGTAACTGCTACAGAGTCTAATCAATCTCCAGAAACTTGTACTGGAGCAAATAATGGATCGGTTACCTTAACTGGAGTTGGGGCAGGAACTTTTACGTTTACTTGGCCTGATGGAATGGTAGCAGCTACTAGAACTGATCTACCTGCTGGAAACTATGATGTAGTTATTGAAAATGGTACTGGTTGTAGCGGAACGCAAACCGTGGTCATTGGAGCTGGAAGTTCTTTCACCGTAGATCCACCAGTAGTAGATGATGTAAATTGTTTTAATGAATCAAATGGTTCAGTTACCGTAAACGTTACTGGTGGAACTGCGCCTATTAGTTTTGATCTTGGTGCTGGTACTGTTTCTGGTAATGTAATTTCTAACCTTCCTACTGGTAACTATATGTTAACCGTAACTGATGGAAGTTCATGTTCCAATGAAATAGCCGTCAGTGTCGGCACACCAACTGAATTTTTACCAACGATTGCTAACACACCCGTTAGTTGTGGTGGTAATGGAGATGGAACTGCTACCGTTACACCTTCTGGTGGAGTAACACCTTATACTTATATGTGGGGAGATGGAGAAACGACTCAAAGTCTTTCAAACCTTTCGGGAGGAACGTATACTGCAACAGTAACAGATGGAAATATGTGTTCGCAAATATTATCGACCGTTATCCCTGATGGTGGTGGATTAGGAATCGTTCTAGTTAGTCAGCAATTAGTAGTTTCTTGTCCAGGTGCTACGGATGGTAGTACTACGATTAACGTTACTGGCGCTTCAGGTACCGTAACTTATGCTTGGACGGGTACTGGTTCAACCTCGGATACTGCAGATAATTTAGCTGCTGGTACCTACTCTGTCATAGCAACAGATGCTGCAGGATGTGCTTCTGATCCATTTGAAGTTATAATTACTGAACCAAATCCAATTTTGGTAACAGAAGTAGGAACTACTCAAACTTCTTGTTTTGCAGGTATGGATGGTACTGCTGAAGTATCCGTTTCTGG
>JALZUU010000016.1 GCA_023300665.1 Saprospiraceae bacterium
ACAAAGCCTCTTGAGGATTTTTTTCTATTATTGCTTGTAAAGCTGTATCTACACCTAGAGGTGTAAACAAGCGCTATGATTTATTGTATAATCTTTTATTTTTGTTTTGACTTGTGGTGGGATAGCGGGGAAAATCATTTAAAGAATGAATATCCTACAGGTGGCTTTAATATTTCTAAACTTGAAAATTTTGTTAAAAACTAATGGGCTGGAACATCCTAAGAAAGAAAAGATACAATACACGTAATCCTAATAAGGATGAGATATTGGATATAGAAGAGTGGCAGAATTATGTCAATCAAGATAATGAATTAGTATGGGCAGAATGTTCTCCAATAGCAGATATCTATAAAGCTGAAGGTGAGATCTGGATTGATGAGGATGGATTTAAGCATAATGCTTATTATGAAATTAATAAAAGTGGATATGGAAATTTGAGATTTAAATTTTTTAATCATTACTTGTCTATTGATTGTGAGAGACAAACTTTGAAACGTGTCGAAAAAATGTGGGAGGTTGCTAAGGCCTTAAATGGTTACCTATTTAAAAACGGTACTCGATTTACAGAAAAGAAGCTAGAAAAATTAAGGAAAAATCATGATAAGACTGAAAAAAAACTTTAAATGATGATATCTCCTCCTAAAGTGGACTTAAACCCCGTTGTGATGGTACTTGTCTTTACTCGTGATATCTGTTCACACCAAAACTATGATAGGATAACGGGATCTGCGTATCCAGAACAAAGTAATCATTTCTACAATTGAAAAAGAAATAAACTTATGATTGATTTTTATATTGTTAAGCGAGCAAATACTGATGGGCATATTTTAAGACCAAATTATAAAATTAGTCTTAAAGAATATCAAGATTTAATTGATTCAAATTCAGATTTTACTTGGTTTGAATATACTGAGCATGGTTTAAAAGTATTGGAAAAGCATTCGTTTACCTTAAAGAATCGTGCGTACTATAACTATATTTATAATGATCCATTGGGTTATGTTCAATTACTGTGGAGCAAAAGAGGATATGTCCATTTGGTCATTGAAGGGGAAACAATAAATAAGGCTGGTTTAATTGGATTAATTGAGTTTAGCGATTCATTAGATTCGTGTATCTGGAAATTAGAACCATTAGAAAAAATAGATAACCTATAAGAAGAAGAACATATCTAGTTAGGAACTTGATGAAACTCTTAATATCTTAAACAGAAAAGGTCTTACTATTTCAGGTATTGATTATAGCTTATAATAATTATGTCTAAAACCAGCTGTGCCACCACAACATTTACCTTTTCGTCCTCACAAAAAAGAGTTGTCGCTCGTTTACACCTCTAGGTGTAGAAACGAAAACTTCGGCAAACTTCCCAGCTAAAAAAAACATTAAAAACGAGCGACACAACATTATGGCTGGTCTCAATGAAAACTTCGTCTTGCTATTCAAAAAGGTACAAATTTTAAATAAATTTTGCTAATTTAAAGCTTATCCGCTATGGCAGCACAACTTGTAGCCGCTCTGCTATGACAACACAAAGCCTCTTGAGGATTTTTTTCTATTATTGCTTGTAAAGCTGTATCTACACCTAGAGGTGTAAACAAGCGCTATGATTTTTGTATAATCTTTTATTTTTGTTTTGGCTTGTGGTGTCATAGCGGGGCTGAATGACCTAGATGCTTTATCTAGTGGATTATATTTTTTGAAAATTCAAAACTCTACTCAGACCTGGAATGGAAAAATAATAAAAAATTAATACTATGAAGAATATACTATTCTTCGGCTTGCTAATTCTCTTTTCAAGTAGCTGCGCCCGTCAAAAAGTATATAAAAAATATCCTGATTGTACTGATTATTTCAATTATGTCAAACAAAGTTGGAGCAAAAAAGACAATGGTTTTTTTATAGTTTCAGAAATTCCGGATTCAACCAAAACTGTATGGGCCAAGTTGATTGAACCACCTAGATTTAAGCAGGAGTGGGATAAGAACATGGTAAATTGTTTATGTGATTTGACAGAAAAAGAGGTTAGAACGATTTTTGGTAAATCCACAACAGTAAGTAATACCTTTCAACACATTAAAAAAGTAAACATAAAACATTATGTCTATTATATTGTTGATGAAATTTGTGATGAAAATTCACAGAGGACAGGCAGAGATATTATTTGTAGCTTTATTGCTTTTTCTTTTTGGGAAGGTAAACAGGATAGGAAATGTACATCAAGACCTCGTATAATGTTAAGAAACCCATATGAGTAGAAAAGAGGCTGTTTTTTTTAGTGATCCTCTTATTTCCGCTACGTCACCACCTACCCCTTTTCGTCCTCACAAAAAATTGTTGTCGCTCGTTTACACCTCTAGGTGTAAAAACGAAATCTTCGACAAATCTAACTTTTTAACTGACTTGTAAACCAAGGTGTGATGCTCTTTGTATCTTAAAAATTCCATACATCCAACCATTTTACGATCCTTGTCTAATTTTCATCGTGACTTATCTTATTTTTTTGATTTTCGTCGATAGTATCTGCTTATTTGTAGAAACAAAACAGGAATAACTGTTTGGTTTTGAAAAGTAAAACGATACTACTGGACCTTTGCGGGTTTGGTGCTACTCTTTTAGGAGGCTGGAAGGCAGCAAATGGAAGAAATGTCCAGTAGTATGAATTAAAACAACAGAATTACGAAACCTTTAAACTTAAGAAGATGAAAAAGAAAATGCAATTTGAATTTCCACCGACGCTAACAAAAAAATTGTTCATGATGGGATTAGTCTTAATAGGTATTTTTATTTTTAATCCATTAGGTTATAATTATTTAGGTTATCGTCAAGTCGTAGAATCGCCATTAGGCGCCAAGTCCGTCGTTTATGGAAACGGTTATTATTTTAAAGTACCAGGATCGAAAGTGACCACTTATCCGAATTTGGTCACCATCGCCTATACCAAAGAACAGACCGAAGCTACCGTTAATCAAGGAATGGTTGAAATTAGATTTATGGATGCCACCATGGCAACTGCCGAAGTCTTTGTAAAATATGCGTTACCGAATAGCGAAGAATTAATGTTGAAATGTCATGAGGATTTTAGAAATGTTGACCATCTGGCTTCGACAGGACTTGCTCCTTATACCAGAGAGTGCTTGAAATATTCTACCCAGCTAATGGAGTCAGAACAACACTATTCTGGAGGAATGTCTAAGCTTTCGAATGATTTTAGAGATCAATTAGATAACGGACAATATGTCGTTGATAATTTTGAAAGCACGATAAGAGACTCTCTGACTGGAGAACTCACAAAGACCTATGAAAATAGGATTCGACTGGACGGTAATAACCTACCGGTTCGTAACAGTAATGATTTAAGAGATATGGGGATTATTGTGAGAACACACAATATCATCAATGTCGATTATGAGGAGCAAGTGGAATCTAAGCTTGCAAAGAAGATTGAAGCGAGTACCAGAGAGTCTGTTTCTAAGCAGAACCTGATCACCGCTCAACAAGAAGAGTTGACGGCTGCAGCCGAAGGTAGAAAGCGGTTGGTAGAAATCGAGTATGAGCAAAAGCAATCTCAAACCACCAAACTGGTGCAAGCAGAAACACAAGTGAAACTAGCAGAGCAAGATCGCCAAAAGCAAGAAATTGCCTTACAAGGTGCTCGTTTGGAAGCACAGAAGATTAAAGCATTATCAGATGCAGAAGCGTATGCTAAGCAAAAGATCATGCAGGCAGATGGGGCTTTAGAGAAAAAATTAGAAACTTATGAAAACGTTCAGCAGATGTGGGCCAACGCGTTTGCAAGTTACCAAGGAGATTTAGTACCGAAAATTCAAACAGGTTCCAGTGGCGCTGGATCGAATGCCGGATTAGATTTTATGGATATAATGGGCGCAAAAGCAGCAATGGATCTGAGTGTGGAAATGAATGTTAAAAAACAACCCCAATAAAACAATGTATAAAGAGATGATTGTTTTACCAGTTTTTAAATTGGTGGAATGATCATTTCTTTTTTTAATTAAAAAGGAAAATAGGCTTAATATCATCTGCCACCACCACCTACCCCTTTTCGTCCTCACAAAAAAGCGTTGTCGCTCGTTTACATCATGCCTCCGGCTTGACAGGCTATCCAAGTGTAGAAACGAAAATATTTCAGCTGAAGTTAAATCTTAGAATGCGGAGGATGGATCGGCTACTTGTGTTTTATTTTTTTTAAACCGATTAATGAAAGTACAATGTTGACAAAACTTTTCGACCAACACCCCATTTAAAAAACCGTTTCTCATTTTTGTAAAACGATCCCCTGTGAGAATATCTGTTAGTTTTTCTGTTTTGGCATTGCCTAGATTAATAGCGGCATTTTTGTCGAGGCAACAAGGCACTACGGTGCCATCTGCATGGATACCGATATGGTTGACCGCACCGTGACAGCGGCCCTGTGTGCCCTGATGTGGCAACAGAAAAGAAGGCCACTCAAAACGAGAATCGAAGTGCAAATAAAGGCGGTTCCAAATATTTTTAGATTTGATGGCTCCCACCTCCACGTTCCGGTTAATTTTTATTTCAAATGCATCTTCTATTTTTAGAAAAATATCTTCGTTATTTGAATGATTACTTTCTTGGTTCCACAACCTAAAATTAGTATACATGGACGGCCGCTGTTCATGGGCCAATTTTACGAACTTGAAAATCGGATCTAGATATGGAGTTAGATCACGATCCGGAAAATTGTCTTTAAACGCCTGTAATGAAAAATTAACTTGTCGGATACAGGTTGCACCGATCATTGCTTCTGTATATTTTTTTGTGAGGATACCGTTGGTCGTTAGATCGACTTGCGTATTATATTTTTTACAAATTGCTAAGATTTCTAGAAATTTAGGATGTGCTAATGGTTCTCCCATCAGGTGTAGGCAGACTATTTCCGTCAAAGGAGCGACCTCCTTGAGAATATTCTCGAATTCTAACAAATCCATCAGCTTTTTATCTTTTTCTACGATTGGACAAAAAGAACACTGTACGTTACAGATATTGGATATTTCTAAATAGACTCGTTTAAACATAAGTAATTTTATACAACTTCATAAAAAACTTCCGCTCTGCGAAGAGAAGAAAAAATTAAATTTACGATAATTAAAAATAGGGTTTTTATTTTTAGCCATTTTTACGGCTCGAAGTCTTTTTTAAAACAGTTTTATAAAGAAACGCCCTCTCCGAAAAGGAGAAGGCGTTTTTTATTCATAAAGTAAAAAGAACTGATTAAGGTTCGATTACTGAACAATCATTTTCATGGTTGCTACTTCGGTTGAGGTTTCTAACTGGTAGTATAATAAACCAGAACCGCTTAGATCCGCACGGTTAACCGTAACTTCATTATACCCTTTGTTGAAGTCACCTTTGTACTGTTTGATGATTCGGCCAGCGACATCATAGATAGTCAGCGTAGCGTCGGTCATCTCCGGTAAAGTGAAGGCAATCAAAGTTTGATTGTTAAATGGATTAGGTCGGTTTTGCAATAGCGCAAATCCGGGTGCTTCCACATTAGAACCGTTGTTAAACATTAATCCTAAATCTAATAAAGATTCACTTTGGCTATAAGCCTCAGTACTTGTCAATTCAGAATTAAAGTGTATTGCGTTACTTAAGCTTACGTTGGCGTTAGCTTTAAAGGTAATACTAAATAAAGTCGCATCATCTTCAATAGTTACGCCTTCGAATGCATTCCAAGAAGAAGTCAAAACACCTTCGTTGAAACGATCTCCAAAGTTTTCAGCACTAAGACTTTCTAAAGCACCTGCCGCAAAATCAACCATTTCTAATTGACTTGGATCAAATGCTAAAGTAAACTGATATCCTAGGATATCCTTAAAGTCTTTCGCTTTAAAGTCTACCGTATGCGTTTGATTAGCAGATAACTGCTGATCGTCCACTTGGAAAACCAATTCATTTAAATCACGTGTATCTCCTTCGGCATTTAGCAAAGCAGGAGCTGCACTTCCGTTAAGGTCACCAATCTTGATGGCTACGAAATCATGTAATTCTGCTTGGCTAAGATTGTTGATGGAAACGGCCTCTGGAAAAGTGGTCGCAAAAGGATTGCTTACCTCCGAGAATGTATAATCAGCATCCACAAATCTCCAAGAAGTATTGTTGAGGAATGTTTCATCAATGTGTAGAATTAATCTACGCAGTTGAATCATATCTAATGCAGTGATAGAACCAGAACGGTTAATATCTGCAGCGATCAATTTGTAAGGAGAATCTAATTCTTGGATTTCCAAGAGGTGTTGTCCTAACAAGATTAAATCATAACTAGTAATACCATTCAAGTGGTTGTCGTTACGGGTTGGTGTGATGGTGTGATTTTGATTTATTTCTAAATCAAATTCATAATTTCCATTTGCACTGGTCATCATCATATTATTAAATGAACCTCCGTCAACAGCAACTTCAACTAATTCTACGCTTTCATTCTCTTCAGTCCTTAATGCTCCAGAAACAGTCGCCATTGGAATAGAACCGAGGTCGATAATACGGTAATTCGCGTTGATAACAGTTTGGTTACCACAAGCATCAGTAGCAGTAAAGGCTACCACTGTTGTCGCTAATCCTCCTTGACAGTTTGTGTTAGGAGATAAGGGACTGTAGTTGACACTTGTTGAAGTACCAGAACATTCATCCATGGCAGAAAGATTACCTAATGCTAGATTTATCCAGTTGTCATAAGCAGCCTGTTTGTCTTGATTAGCACAATCATCTGTACCTAGTGGAATGTTGCCGTTTATTACGGGACCATCGTTGTCCTTAATGACTACTAAAGCAGTGCAAGTAGAAGTACGTCCGCAAGCATCTGTAGCGCTAAAAGTTACCGTTTGGTAAGCTACTGCGCCCTCTACTGAAACGGATGGATTGCTACAGTTTTGAGAAATAAAGGAATTAGTATTAAAGGAATTAGTAATTGTAATTTCACTTTCCGA
>JALZUU010000017.1 GCA_023300665.1 Saprospiraceae bacterium
ATATTTTATTAAATCATTTTCCTCTTTAAGCATTCATAAACTTCGCTAACAAAGAATGAAAATGGTGCACTCCTTTTTCCATGGTGGGTGAGAATCTACCTGACTTATAAAATCGAGATTGTAATCCTTTTTGTACGCCTTCTACTACAAATTCATCTTCTCGTTCTACTTTATCTAACAAGGCCCCTGCTCCACTATTTAGCTTTGTTTCGTCATAGACATAGGTAATAAAAGAAACTTTGGTTTTATGGATACTGATCGGTTTAACGATATTGATAGACATGCCCCAAGGGTAAAAATTAAACATCATATTCGGGAATATCCAATAATAATAAGCGGCAACTTTTTTCCCAAAATCAGGATGTCCTTCTGGTAAATCAAAGACCTCTTCTCCTCCGTTGGAATACCCTATTTGCAAATTCATCTGATCATATAATTCTGTGGTATAATTTTCATAATCCAGTACAGTATTTAGATCGGGATGCACAAAAGGGATATGAAATCCTTCTAGATAATTATCACAATAAAGTGACCAATGACAATTGACTAGATAATCTTTATTTAAAGAGGTCTCTAACTGAAATTCATTTAGTGGCAAAAAACCGATCCGTTGTTGCATTATTTTGATAATTTCCGAAAAATCAAAGGTTGGTTCTAAACCAACAAATAAATGCGGTCCTAATTTTTCTAAGGAAAATTCTTTTAAACTATCACAGGGTCTTGGAAAATTTTTGGCTGCTTCGAAAGCTGGCATAGATTTAAAACTACCATCTAGATCAAATCTCCGTCCATGATACAGGCAGGTGAGATTCCTGATTTTTCCAGGATGGTGTAGGATAAGATTACCACGATGGGTACAAACATTGGTGAAACATTTTACCTGATTTTCTTGATCTCGAATTAAGAGGAGTGGTTCTGAAAGATACTGATCGTAAAGCATGAACGGATGCCCACTTTGCGCGAGCGGAACCAAGGTATGCTCATCCCCTAACCAATGCCAAGACTTCAGAAATACTTTTTCTTTTAGTTCTTCAAATACCGTAGTACTTTTATAGAATTCAGCAGGGAGGGTTTCTGCTTCGGCAATGTTTGGGTGGACGAAATATTTTTTCATAAAGATGAATGAAATTTTAGTTTCGACCTCAAAATAAAAAAACTAATAATTAAACTAGTGGATCCGCATCTATTTTTACGTTCTTAAAAAGATTTTTCATTGAAATTTCAATTTCTAATGAGGTTATTTTAATTATTTCATTTAACCCTTCATACCTAATAATTCTCCAAAGATCACTATGATCTCCCTTGTAATGAACATCTACAATTGCTTTGTCTTGTTCAATTAATACATATTCTTTAAAGCTTGAAAGCTTACGATATAAATGAAATTTATCTCCTCGATCATATCCAGCCGTTGATTTAGAAAGTACTTCTACGATCAAAACGGGATTAGTGACTGCGTTTTTATCTTCTTCCGATTGAGATATTTCATCACAGATTACCATCGCGTCAGGATAAACGAAGCTATTTGATTTTTTTGATTTTTTCACATGAAGTTTTGCCTCGCTGGTCAAGGTGATACAAGGTGATTTCTTATTTTCTAACGCACGTCTTAATTCATTATACATATTTCCACAAAGAATGGTATGATTTAACGTACCTCCAGCCAATGCAAAAATTTTACCATTATGAAATTCATATTTGGTGTATGTTTCTTGCTCCTGCATTATGTATGCTTTTATCGACATATTTGGAATCTTCTGCGCTTTCATGTAAAGTTTTATTTTTAAAGATAGTTATTATTTTTATCTGCTGCTTGTTTTTTTATTAAAGTCTAACGGCCTTTCTTTAAATAAAGAAAGGCCGTTAACTTAGTAGTCATCTGATTTATTTCGTTATTCTACTTTAATCACTTTAAAGTATTCTTCAAAATTTTCGTTATAACATTTAGCAAAATAACAACCAGGTGCATAGGCTCCTAAAGAAAGAACTGTTTTTGACTCGCTACCTGAAATGGTGGTGGTTTGCATTGTTCGACCTAGGTAATCATAAAGTTCTATATTGATCGGGCCAGGTATAGCAAAGGAAGACCCTATTTCGATGATCAAATCATTCTTAGTTGGATTAGGATAAACCTTTATGCTACCAGCCGTAAGATCCTCTACATCACTGGTAAAATCAAGCTCAACCATAATTAATTCTTCATAAGTACAATCACCCGTACCATCAACTACCATTAGGTTGTAATCACCAGGCGCAAGATTGTTAAAGATATTTTCTTCAAAAAAGGTTTGACCATTATCAATACTGTATAAGAAAGGTGCAATCCCCGAAGTTAGATTGATCAAAATCGCACCATCATTCGCTGTTTCATCAGAAGCTTCCGTAACAAACACTTCAGCTGCAATCGCACAACCAAGTCCATTAGGGCAGAAAATCTCTTCAGTTTGATCAGTAAATTCTCCGTCATTTATATCTAAAGTATCACCAGAAGAATTTAGGATAAAAAAGTTTCCTTCTCCATATTGGCAACAAATTCCATCACCAAAAGAATCAAACATTTGTAAAGAAAAACAGGAACTATAATTCACACAAATATCCTCCATGTAAAGGTCGTCTTCAGTATCTAACGAACCAGTAGAAACCGCTACATTCGTGGATAGATTAATAAGCTGCCAAGAGATTTCTTGTGGCCAATTATCTGCCTGTATGACTAAGGTAATATTTTCAAAATCAGTAGTTAAATCAGTATTGTAAGTAATAGAATTATTATCTGGAATTGCATCAGCTTGTCCATTTATACTGATTACATTTAAGATGATTTCGTTGTTAAAAATTTCTAAGTTTTCAGTTACGGTAACGACTACTTCTACATCACCTTGGTAAGGGATATTAAAATCATAATTTACCACCTCAACCACTTCTCCATTTACGACAACTTCTATCTCTATTTCATCAAGATTAGATTCTCCATAGTTGGTAATATTAGCAATAACATCCACTTCGGCACCACATTTAGCAGAACCACTTACCAATGAAATTCCACTTTCCAACAAATGCAATTTACTTAAAATTAGATTGCTCGTATCATTTCCTTCGTAACCATCTGTTGGATGCGAAACGATTGCTTGAATATGATAATCTCCAACTGTTGAAAAATCTTGTGGAGTAGTAAACTGATAAGTTCCTTCTGTTTGTGGCGTTAACGATCCGCTAATTGGTAAGGTCTCGACCAACACATCATCCACGATCAATGCTATTTCAAAATCCTCCATTTCATTTAAGCCACGATTGCCAATATTTACGGTTACCAATTCTGAATCACTTAAACTCGCACTGCTTATCGGCTCCGTAATTTCTACTGCAGTCAAATCAAAAGTTGCTTTAATATCTGCCCAAAATGAGACCCAAGGTCTAGCTTGTTTGATAATAAGCTGGTCTTCTGCGGTAACCTTATATTCAATATCCATCCCAAAACCTTCAGCCCCTACTACGTTATAAAGGATGGCAAACTCGTCGTGGATTACTTGTAAATATTCCCGCATTAGATCAAGGTATTGTTCATCCATTACTAGTTCACCAGTAGGTACTAAATTAGATTCTCTTAGAACGACAAATCCTTCAGCAGGGTCTTGATTTAATAAAATTTCTTCTGGGATAGAATTCGCATCTGGATTGGTGATCAAAAATTCGCCCACTTGGGTATTTAAATAAAAAGTATTTTCTGTTTCAAAAACAGGGTCAATACTTACTCCTACACCATTGGATTTTTCCTCTTGAAAATTTGAATGACAAAGAATACCCATGGCTGCGATATAGTGATCAACTCGATAGAAATCTCTTTCATCAAAAGCTCTAAAATTCCACATACTTGCATAGACCTGCTTGATTGATTTAGAGATATGACCTTCGTCTAAATGTTGTGTTTTAGAAGTATATAATCCTGCACCACTGAATCCAGGTAGATCCTCGTTATTCGTACTCGATCGACAGCGAACCGCCGTACCTTCTGGGAAAGCATCGTGCATGGCTTGTAAATCATCCAACATCCATTGAGGCATTGGAGCATCTTTAATTTCATTTCTAAAATCCTTGAGCATATCAATTCGCGTTTCCAGATCATTGATAAAATCTGAATCGGAAATCATATCTTCTACATCATCATAGAAATTATTGAATTTCATAAATTCATCATAATAATAAAATGGAATACCGAAGCCATCAGGGATCGTTCCTTCAGGAAATCCAAAGGTTCGCATAGTAGCAACGTTGGAGCATTTTGCACCAAAAGCAGTAGACATTTCAAATCTAATCGAATCTAGAGGCAAGATATTTGTTTGGCTTAAATCTCGTTCTGGAATCTGCTCTTGGGTAGGTCTAAGATCTTCATACCAATCGTTTACTTCTTCAATCGTTGCCTCTCTAATAAAATATTCATCATCATCAACTCGATAGTAAATAAAACTACCTAATAAATTTGCAATGGTATCTATGGAGAGTGGGTCTCTTATATAAGCATTTGGGACATTGTCTTGAATCGCTCGTAAATTAACATGCGACAAAGGCGTTTGAACCACCGAGGTAATAATTCCTCCTACCCTAGGTAATGAATTTGGTAAAGCATCATATAAAACAATATCTCTTGAATTTGGATTTTCATCAAGCTGCATATGACGGAAGAAACCATATCCTTCTGTTTTATTAAATGGAATATAATCTACATCGCTAAAAACATCAGATTCTAGAACAACATCTATTCTTGACCCTTCATAATCATCTGCATACTGATTATTATAGATTGATTCTCCTCCATCTCCAATAAAATGTTGGAAATTATTACGAAGAAAAGGCATATTGGCCATCAATAATTCAAAGGTTCTTTGGGTAGTCTCAAAGTTCTTAGCATCACCAAAAGAAAAATTAAAAGAGTAACTACCAATAGATCCATTTGGAAGAATATCGTTAGGATTGAAAACTACTTCACCAGAACCATCATCTCCATTGACATTTGCGCCAATTGCACCAAAAAAAGCGGCATGGATAAAATGGGTATTACTATTGATAAAATAAACTTTAGGTTCGTCTGTATCTACGTCTAATATTCCAAATTTGACGAATTGTTGACCATTCAAAAAGGGTGCCCAAGGAACGTCCGCTACAACCGCCATACTCGCAAAGGTTGCTGCGTCTGGAATTGACGTAGTTCCATCAATAAAATCAACTGCCTCCGCAAAATTAAGAGGAGCATTGGTAGGCATATCATTAAACTCGGTAATATCGTCAATACCATCTCCATCCGAATCCCCTGGATCGGCGATTGAATAGGCAGTTACTTCATAATTTTGCTGTGGGTAGGCATGGCCTGGTTCTGAAATTGTCAACGGACCCTCTACTCCCATCGTCATAGAAACGACGGATTCATAGACAAAATTCGGGGCATGTTGGGCGGTTAATAAATAATACTTATCCGCTTCGCCCGTAATCTCTAATTGTGGTTGTCCTAAACTATTAAGAGAGAAGTTTTCGATAGGTACAACTTCTTGGGCAAGACATAAGGTACTAAAAGCAAATAAAAAGATAAGGGTAGAAATTGTTCTTAATAGCATAATGTTTTTTGTTTAAAGAAAATGAAGGGTTTTTGACATAGAAGTATTTTCCTAGAAAAATCACAGTTTAAAAATAAACTTAATAATAGTAAAAATAATCCATATACATGATAGGAAATTGGGGTAAGTAAAAATACGACAATATTTTATTGGAAATTAGTAGAATTAAGGGGAATTTGATTCTTATTTATAAATATAGCAATAAATCCTCTTCCATCATTAGCCTAGAAAATTGTTTGAATTGTATTTTTTTGACTGCTCCACTTTCTTCAAATTTACTTAATTCTTTAATTTTCCAGTCCGTACGCATAATTCCAGAAAATTTAATTTTACCTGATTTATAAAAAATATCGAAGGAAAAAATCTTACCTTTCTTTAAGATAGATTCAAAATTTTTATGTCCATTTTCAAAAAACACCAATTGGCTAACCAAAGTATCGTTTGTCCAATGTTGTTTGGATCTAATTTTTCCGCTTGGAAAATATTTAATCGAGATTCCATCTCTTTGTCCAACCTTGTTATAATGGTCAGTCTGCTTTATTTTTCTATTTCTGTAAAAGATATTCCAAATTCCAACTTTATGTCCATTTAGATAATTTCCTTTACTAATAATATGATCGACTGTTTTACTATGATAAGCGGTAGAAGGAGTAAAACAAGAAAATGATTCAATCCCTTTTTTATAGTAGATCCACTTACCTTGTTTTTGATTGTCAATATTTCTGTTTATAGTATCTTTTCCCAAAATTTCAAAATTTGGATAAACAGATAACCTCATTTGTCCAAAAGAAATCAGAGGTGCTAAAAGGAAAATCACTTTCAAGATACTTTTCATATACTAAAGATAATGAAGTTGCACTATAAAAACGATTACACAACTTTATAAGTTTAGTAATCCTCTTTTTATTACCCCATCATCATTGGTGAAAACCAAATATAAAGTGCAATCACAATCACACAAACCAATGCACCAATTTGCTTAACATATTTCCAAGGCGTGATATCTACCTGTCGAGTATAAACTTGTTCATATGATTCTGTTCGAGGACGAATCATCCCGATGACCAACATAATGACGACATTTAAAATAAATAAAATCGCCATTACGTGTAGGAAGTGTGGATACGCTCCTGCTTTTAAATAGATTAATTCAGTACCCGTAATTCCTGCTGCTTCTGCTTTGGCTACCGCATTATTTACAATATAGGGTTCTAAAAAGAAAATACTGATTGAGTAGAGAATAGCTCCTAAAATAATTGCAATTTTTGCAGCAATCGCAGGTACTTTTTTTGTTAAATATCCAACGATAATAATGGTCAAAATTGGAATACTATAACATCCATTTACTTTCTGTAAATATCCAAACAAGCCGTCATCTGCGTAAAAAAGAAATGGTGCAATAAACATCGCCAAAACTGCTAATAAAATACCGAACATTTTACCAGCTTTTACCACTTGTTTTTCAGTAGCTTCTTGATTAAAATATTCTTTGTAAATATCAACCCCAAATAAGGTAACTGAACTATTTAGCGCACTATTGAAAGAGCTCAAAATCGCCCCAAATAAGACCGCTGCAAAAAATCCGACCAAAGAGGCTGGTAATACTTCACTTACCAATTTGGGGTAGGCTTCATCTTGGTTGGTTAAGGTATCTCCAAAAATATGAAAAGCGATAATTCCTGGTAGCACCAAAATAAGGGGTCCCAATATTTTTATAAAACTAGCCAAAATGAGTCCTTTCTGTCCTTCTTTTAAGTCTTTTGCCGCTAAGGCTCGTTGAATAATCGCTTGATTCGTTCCCCAATAAAAAACTTGTACCAACATCATTCCTGTAAAAATTGTCGTAAAAGGAACCGAAGCTGCACTGTCTCCGATTGAGTTAAACTTTTCTGGATGACGGGTCATTATTTCTGAAAAACCTGCACTGATACTTCCGTCTCCCACATGAGCTAATCCAAAAATTGGAATCATAATTCCACCAATTAATAGACCGATTGCATTGATGGTATCCGATACTGCCACTGCTTTTAATCCACCAAAAACAGCATAGACAGAACCGATAATTCCTATCCCCCAAACACAAACCCAAATAGATTGTATTTTACTAATTCCTAAGATGGCCGGCAAATCAAACATCGCACTAAAAGCTACTGCTCCTGAATACAACACGATTGGCAACAATACAACTACATAACCAGAAAGAAACAAGGCAGATGCTAAGGTCTTTGTTGTTTTATCGTATCGTCGCCCTAAAAATTGAGGAACAGTCGTCAATCCTCCTTTCAAATATCTCGGTAATAAAAAAACGGCTGTTACCACCATTGCGATTGCCGCTAAGGATTCCCAAGCCATCACTAAAATCCCTTCCGTAAATGCACTTCCGTTTAGTCCGACAATCTGCTCAGTCGATAGGTTTGTCAATAGTAAGGATCCTGCGATTACGCTCGCAGTAAGGCTTCTTCCACCTAAAAAATAACCATCTGATGAATCTTCATCTGTATTCTTTGTTGATAGATAAGCAATGATACCGACGAAGACGGTAAAGCCCAAAAATGTGATTAGTTGCATTTTGTTTTTTTAGAAGGGTGCAAAAACTCTTTTCTAAGTTTGTTTAATTGCCCTAAATCTAAGAGGAATTTTAACATTATCCCTAATAATCGTCCTATTTTTTTCCAAAACCCAGCAAGTTTACCAGTAGAAGGGTAATTTTGCGATTCATTTCAAGAAGCTGTTAAAAAATCGATCTAATTTGATAAAAAAAATTGTCCTCCTTGGTAGTGGTAATCTGGCCTCCCAACTCGGTCCTGCCCTCTTAAGGTCAGGCGCTGAACTGGTACAGGTATACAGCCGACGGATTACGAATGCACAGAAACTTGCGAAGCAGATGGGGTGTCCAGCGACGAATAAAGTGGAGGCGATAAATACCAAGGCGGATCTTTATATTTTTGCTATCAGCGATGGGGCCATCCAGGGAGTGGCTGAAAAGCTTGCAGAGCAACTACCCAAAAAAGGAAAATTTATTTTTGCGCATACTTCAGGGGCTACTCCACAATTGGTATTTAAAGGTTTAGTAAAAAACTATGGAATTTTCTATCCTTTGCAAACTTTCTCTAAAGATCGTCCAGCAGATTTTTCTACCATCCCTTTTTGTATTGATGGAAATCTAAAAAGTGTTCGTACCAACTTAACCAAACTTGCCAAGACTTTGAGTCCAACCGTTTCATTGATCACGGATGAGCAGCGTGCAGTATTACATGTAGCAGCAGTTTTTGTAAATAACTTTACCAATGCTTTGTTCGGGGTAGGAAAAGAAATAATTGACGAGCATAACATTCCTTTTGACTTACTCACGCCATTAATTTTAGAGACCGCTAAAAAAATACAAAAAAATGCTCCGCTTACCATGCAAACGGGCCCTGCCAAACGAGGCGATCAGAAGACCATCCAAAAACATCAAGCTTTATTAAAGAACAGACCTGACTTAACCACACTTTATCAAAAATTAAGTGAATTAATTATTCAACAACATAAAAAATGAAGCGATCTGATAAGTTAGGGACGGAGGAGATACCAAGATTGCTTTTTCAAATGGCTGGCCCGGCATCCGTCGGTATTTTGGTGATGTCGATCTATATGATTGTCGATACGATCTTTGTTGGAAAATTTGTGGGAGCAATGGGAATCGCTGCGATCACCGTCGTTTTACCGATCAATTTTTTAATCTCTTCCATCGGCATGTCCATTGGAATTGGTGGTGCTTCTGTGATCTCTCGTGCGTTGGGATCGGGAAACCGGGATCATGCTTTTCAAACTTTTGGCAATCAAATTACACTTACTATTCTGGTGAGTAGTTTTGTTATTTTTGTTGGTTCTTTTTTTCAAGAAGAGATTTTAAAATTATTTGGTGGGAATGGAGATATCCTTCAACCTGCTAAAGATTATTTTGGAATTCTGCTTTATGGCATTCCTTTTTTGGCTTGGGCCATGATGTCTAATAATGTGATTCGTGCGGAAGGACGTCCAAAGATTGCGATGTTTATTATGTTGATTCCAGCGGTTGCTAATATTATTCTAGATCCTATTTTGATTGTCTATTTTGATTGGGGCATCAAAGGTGCTGCTTGGGCGACGTTTATTTCTTATGGTTGTTCTGCTAGTTTTGCTACTTGGTTTTTCTTTTTTGGTGGTAGTGAATTAAAGATAAACATTTCACACTTGGTTTTAAAATTAACTATTGTTAAAGAAATTTTTGCTATTGGAATTGTTACCTTGGCGAGGCAAGGTACCATTAGCATCTTATCCATTATTCTAAACAATAGCCTTTATATTTATGGTGGTGCATTCGCTGTTTCTGTTTATGGAATAATCAATCGGATGATGATGTTTGCCAACTTTCCAGTCTTGGGAATTACACAAGGTTTTCTACCGATTGCGGGTTTTAATTATGGTGCTAAAAAAATGAATCGTGTAAAGGAAGTGATTCGAGTTGCTTTAAAAACGGGAACAGGTCTGGCTTTTATTATTTTTGCTTTGCTGATGATTTGTGCTCCAGAAATTCCAAATGTTTTTACCAACGATGCTACATTGGCTGCCAAGACTACTCCAGCTTTACGGATCTGTTTTATGGCTACGCCATTGATCATTGTTCAACTGATAAGCTCTGCTTATTTTCAAGCGATTGGGCAGGCGATTCCAGCTTTATTATTGACTTTGACGAAGCAAGGCTTTTTTCTGATTCCGCTGATTTTATTATTACCACTATTTTTTGGACTGAATGGGATTTGGATGAGTTTTCCGATTGCGGATGTGTCGGCGGCGGCGATATGTTTTTGGTGGTTGAGGAGGAAGGTTTCTTTTTAATGGGGAAAGGATTATTGAAGTTTCTTTCTTGTTTTATTAGTGAGGTGTTTTAGTGTTTTTTTCTCGCAGAGACCTTTAGGTTTGTATTTATAATATTGATTAAACATTATCATAACCACCATATATAACTTTTCTTTTTTGCTTCTTTTTTCTTTTGTTAACTTAAAAGAAAAAATGTGGAAAACTCCACAGTATACATCGAAGGCGCATTAAGCAGAGGTGTAGGGCTCGCAGAGGCATTCTAACGTGTATATCTTTTAGCGTGAACTATTCGTTAAGGACTCTTGCTCTGCTCGGAGTTCTCAAAACTCATGAGACAAAGCTAGAGGAAAGCCCCAGTAGCTTTGCGAAACACAAGGGTGAGCAAAGTGCTAGGCTAGGTTTCTTAAAGCGCAGTGTAAAGCTAGTCTCCCTAGTTTATCATACACTCATTTGATTCTTACGCCGAGTATAATTGAAGGCGCTAATTAGTGGAGAATAAAAGTTATTTTTATCTACTGATTAGCGCTTTTTGTTTTTTATTGAGAATATAAATTCTTGCTCGATACAAGGAGCGTTCAACTAAGTGTGTCTCTGGCCACCCGCACCTCGGTCCCCGCATTTATTGCGGGGCAGGCTCTGAAGGAAGCCAAAGCACGCAGACACACTTGAGGAAACATCCCCCAATACAAAGAAGCCAAGCACCTCCAAACCCTTAATTTTCCTTATCTTTATCCCTTAAAATCACCTAAACGATTTTCTAATCAAAACCAAGCCATTCAAAATCAAATTTAACATGAAATACCTTTTCCTCCTTCTACTCCTTTGTCTAACCTGGACAAATTGTAAAACACCTACCACCACCGCCAACAAAGCCACTTCCGAAACTGTTCGCTTTGCTTTTTACAATGTCGAAAACCTTTTTGACATCTACGACGATCCTAAAACCAGAGACGAAGAATTTACCCCCACTGGAAAGAAAAAATGGACAGAAGAACGTTATCAGAAAAAATTAGATCAACTCTCTACTGTTGTAGCAGACTTGGCGTTTCCACATATCTTAGGGGTCTGTGAAGTAGAAAATAAAAAGGTATTACAAGATTGGTCCACTCACCGAAAAATAGCTGATAAAAACTACCATATTGTACATTTCGATTCTCCAGACAAACGTGGAATTGATAACGGCCTACTCTACCAAAAAGATCATTTTACGGTTTTAGATAAAGAAGCGATTCGAATTAATTTTCCGAAGGAAGTTGTAGAAAATTATACCACCCGAGACATTCTTTACGTCAAAGGAAAGTATAAAAATGAAATCCTACATGTCTTTATCAACCACTGGCCAAGTCGTCGTGGCGGCTTCGAAGCCAGCGAACCTAAGCGTGTATATGTAGCCAATCAGTTGCGTATTAAAACCGATGCCATCTTCGCCAATGATCCCAAAGCCAACATCTTAATCATGGGCGACTTAAACGACGAAACAGATAATAATAGTGTTGCTAAAACCTTAGGTGCTCGTCCTCCTGATTATATATCCAATCCATACTTATTTAATTTTACCGAGCCACTTGATGCCGCTGGTCAAGGTTCTTATCGCTACAAAGAAAATTGGAATATGCTCGATCAGAT
>JALZUU010000018.1 GCA_023300665.1 Saprospiraceae bacterium
AAAATTCCTTCTTTTTATGTCAAAGTATATGCAGGCGATAATCCAGTTTCTATAAAAACAGAAATTCCAAGCCAACAATTTAATCATGTTATTTTAGGAGTTCCTATGCAAGGGGATACTTTATGGTTAGAAAACACCTCCAACTCTAATCCACCAGATTACTTAGGAACTTTTACCCAAAATCGAAAAGGGTTATTAGTCGATTCTAAAAATAGTCGTTTGATTAATTTACCCGCTTTGCAGGCAGAAAAACCTACCGAGCATAGTATTTATAATTTTTCTTTAGATGCAACTGGAACAGGAGACTTATCTATTGAAACAACTGCTTCTAACCAAGATTTTGAGTCGCTAAATTATTATCGGAAAAATACAACAGGCACAAAAATTAAGAAAAAAATTAATCGGTATTATCCTTTAAAAAATACCACATTGGTAGATTATGAATTTACTCAACCTGACCCGTTAAAGCCTGAGGTGCTGCTTAAAACCAATTGGACCGCAAAAAGACAATATCAAAAAATAGGAAATCGGATCGTTTTTTCGGCACTTCCTTTTACTAAGTTTGAATTAGAAAAACCAAAAGATAGAACACAGCCGTTGGTTTTTAATTATCCTGAATTTGAATCCTTTGAGGTCAATTATCAAATTGAGAATTTAGAAGGATTTAATGTGGAAATCCCCGAATCTGTAGAAGTAGAAATGCCTTTTGGAAACTTATCTGTAAGTGCCACAGTCGTAGATGGGCTGATAAAAATAAAACAAATTAGAACTGTTAAAGCAGGGAAATTTTCCTTAGAAGTCTACCCAGAAGTCTACCAGTTTATTAGACAAACTGAGCAGATTTTTAAAAAATTTCAAATCGTTTGTACGCCAAAATAATTCTTTAAATTTTTTACAATGAAACAATCTTACCTAATTGCAACTGTCTTATTTTTCCTTTTTAGTGCTCCACTTTTTGGGCAACGGATGGAAACAAAGATGAAAAATATCACAAAAGAAGATTTAACAAATAATGAATTTTCGAAAGATCCTCTAGCAGAAGCATATGTGATTTTTGATACTGGAAATACTCGGTTTGTCAAAAAAAATGATGGATTGGTTATTCATCATATCCGTACCTCCAAGATTAAAATATTAAATAATGAAGGAGTCAAACATGCGGAGATTTCTGTCCCCTTATTTAGCCAGTCTAGTGGTAATAATTCAGAAGAAATTTTGTATAATGTAGAAGCGTATAGTTATAATTTAGAGGGAGATAAAATTTCAACTACCACGTTTAATGAGGACGAAGTTTTTGAAGAAATTATCAATGATAATTGGAAAAGGAAAAAATTTGTCATTCCGAATGTTAAAGAAGGAACCATTATCGAATATCGGTATACCTTAGAATCTCCTTTCTTTTTTAATCTACCTGATTGGGCTTTTCAGCAGAAAATTCCTGTTGAATATAGCGAATATTCAGTGAGTGTAGTGCCATTTTATGAATATCAGTTTATTCTAAAAGGAGCAGGACAATTTGCTTACCAAGATACCAAAAAAGAGTCAGGATTACAACGATCGGTTTATGGAATAAACTTCAATGATTTGACGACCGTAGTAGCCATGAAAGACCTTCCTGCTTTCCGAGATGAGTCGTTTATTAGTTCGATTGATGATTATTTAATAGCCTTGGATTTTCAACTTTCTAAGGTCAACAGACCAGATGGTTCCAAGACAGAAATTATGACCAATTGGAAAGATCTTCGTCAAGAATATTTATCAAGCCCTAACTTTGGAAAATTTATTAGAAAATCTACTAAATCTGCACAAAAAATATTGGAATCTTCGTTGGTTTTTACAGATGAAAAGCCAGTAGAAAAGGTTCAAAAAATTATTGAATTTGCAAAAAAAGAATTTAAATGGAATGAGTTCTATGGAAAATTTTCTACCCAATCTCCAAAGAGTTTATTGTCAAAAAAATCTGGAAATATAGGAGACATCAATTTATTTACTATTGCTTTGTTACGGGCAGCGGGAATTGATGCACATCCTGTTATCATCAGTAGCCGAGGTCACGGAAAGGTAGAAATGAGTTATCCATTTGCTAGCTTTTTTAATTATGTGGTGATTCAAGTTAAATTTGAAGAAGGAATGTTGCTCACTGATGCTACAGACAAAATGATTCCCTTCAATCGACTCCCTCCACGCTGTATTAATGACAACGGTTTGGTGATCAATGATGCAGATACGGAAGAATGGTTATACACCAGTTCAGAGACTCCTTCTAAAACCGTCACCATGATCAAGATGAATCCTGACCCTGAAAAAGATCAGCTAGCCGTGCAAGTGGTTCGTCAAAAAACAGAATTAGATGCTTATTCCGCTCGAAGAAGAACGGGAGAGAATACTGAAGCTTTAAAAGAGCAATTATTGGAAGAACATTTTAAAGCAGTTGATGGGGTTAAAATTAAAAACTATGATAAATTAAGGTCTCCTTTTGTGACGGCATTTACTGGAGAAGTGGAACAAGAAATGCTGAATGATCAGATGATCTTTTCACCATTTTTACACTATCCACCAGCTGAAAATTATTTTACTGAACCTAAGCGGAATTATCCTATTGATTTTCTAGCACCTAATTTTGAAAATTTTAAGACGGAAATTATCATTCCAGCGGGTTACAAAGTAGCGTATCTTCCAGAGCCACTCGCCATAGAAGATAAATTAGTCTCTTTTAATACGGATTATCAAACCAATCAAAACATGATTACCATCACTGGTAATATGAATTTCAAACTCGGAAATTATCATCCAAAATATTATAAACTACTCAAAGCACATATTGAAGATGCAGTGACTAGTTTTAATGATAAAATTATCCTTGAGAAGGTGAAGTAGATTTTTGCTAGTTTTTTAAACCACAACAACCTACAAACAAATCTATCACAGTCTTATTCCGTTTTTTGTCACCCACTCAATTAAAACGAAAATTTATGGTATAGTTTAATCATGGTTGGTATGGATTGCTCATTGGTAATTACATAGTTAGATTCATCTAGTCTTAAAAATCTATAGGCTATGTTTTGATCTTTTAATAACTTATTATTGAGGGCCATAAATAGATCTGCATTCCGGCATCCTAAATCATGTTCAAATGATAATTGATATTGTTTTTCATTCTGTTGTAAAACCAATTGGTAGGCTTCTTTGATTGGTTTTTCATTGTTATATATTAATTCATAATTAAACAAAAAGTCAACCTCCATATTTAGTAGGACGTATATTTTTTTAGGAAATTCCTTAAAGTCTATATCATAGGGTATAGGAAAGTGTTCATCACAATCACTTACGTAAAAATGATAGCCAATATTCATGAAATTTGCATAATGAATAAACCAACCTGTCTCAAGATCAGGAACATTGATTATGTTTAATTCTTCTTGGTGGTGGATGATTTTCTTTTTTAATGGCAACTCTAAAGTGCTATTGATTAAGTTAAAGGATTCAATATATCCACCATATACATCTTGGTTTTCTTCTTTAGGTAATAAAAAAAAATCATCAATTTCTTCAGTAGAATAGTCTAAGGTTTTATAAAGATCATTAATGGAAAGGTGCGCATTTAAACTAGCATAAAGGTGAATTAATCGGTTAACTCCTAAATTTTGATATGCTTGGCTTTCCTTTTTTTGAGTAATTATTTCAGTAGCTATTTTTCGAGTACTTGGTGTATGTGGTCCCGCAAGTAAAGTATTTAAGCTTGTCCAATCTGATTGTGTGAACTGAGGATGAAATTGATTATAAAAATTTATTAACTCTATATCAAATTCATCTTTAAAATATCGCTTCTTAAGCATTAAATCTAGAAATTCATCCTTGAAATCTCTTAAGAAAAGACTCTTTGTTCCTTTAATATTTCGTAAATAAGATAATACCTGTTTGTATGTTGAAATATTTAGACTTGAAGCGCGAGAAGCCGCCGACCTTAGATAATCGACTCTATATAATTCCTTTAAATCATCAAAAAAACCAATCGCTTGTTCTTCGGTTATTATTTTTTTAGATAAGCAAATTAAAATTTCATAATGCTTAAGATCTCCTCTGTTCGGATCCACATTATCTAGTTTATTTAAAGCAAACTTATTTTCTAGTGCTGGATCTAGATTGGATCTAGAATAATTTACATTAGAATGATTTATATTGGGAACATTTAATAAATGGTCTGTAAATTGATCAATTTCTCTAAAGGATTTGTGAATATTTTCGTCCATATCAAAAGTGCAATTGAAGCTTAAAATGATGAAATTAATCTTTTTTTATTTGCTGGTACTTAACAAGCCAGTACCAGCAATCTTTTTTGTATTTTTGGCCAACCACGATGTAGTTTAAATAACTTCAACGTTCCTTAACCAAAAATACTAGATTATGCCCATTTTTCATCGCCTCGGTAAGGTGCCGCCAAAGAGACATACCATCTTCGAAAAACCAGAAGGTGGGCTTTATTATGAACAATTGTTCGGAACCATCGGATTTGATGGAATGTCCAGCTTATTATATCATACGCATCGACCAACCATGGTCAGATCTATCGGAGAAGCCATAGACCTAACACCTAAAATTGCGGTGAATAAAAATATGATGGCGCGTAAGTTGGTAGGGTATAATGTCCCTCCGAAAGATGACTATCTAGAAAGCCGAGTACCTGTTTTGGTAAACAATGATATCTGGATCGGTCTGGCAGCTCCGCGTAAATCACTTCGAGATTATTTTTATAAAAATGCCGATGCCGACGAATTACTATTTATCCACCAAGGAACCGGAACCTTACGGACCCTTTTAGGAAATATCAAATTCAAATATGG
>JALZUU010000019.1 GCA_023300665.1 Saprospiraceae bacterium
TTGCGGGAAAAAAGGTAGTAAAAGTGCCCGGTTATATTCTTAATAAGAATGGCAAAAAACTGGAAGGCAAAATTACACCAGGATCAATTACCGACAACGAGCTTAAGATTACTTTTTTTAACCGATCAGGCCAGAAGAAGACCTATAAGCCAAAAGACATCCAAGGCTATGGCTATGAAGCTGAAGTGGAAGATGATCTAGGATTGGGGGATGTAGAATGGGTACACTATGAAAGTGCCAAAGCAGATTATCCACCAAAACCATTTGCATCAAAGGATGTATTTATGCAACGGGAATCTGAAGGAACTATTTCGCTTTTTTGTTACTACATTGAAGTTCGTAACAATCCTAAAAACCCATTTCGATATGTTTACTACTTGAAAGATCAAGATGGAAAACTAAACAAAATTGAAAAAGATGATTTTAAAAAGGTTTCTAAAACACTTTTTAAAGATTATACGGCAATGAACAACCGTATAGGCCGTAAGGATTTCTTATACAAAAACCTTGATAGAATGGTCCGAGACTATAACTACTGGGTGGCCAACCAACACGATGCTGGTGAATACCGCGTCGCAATGAAACAATAATAAAGAACGACTAAAACATGGTAGCTTTCTTACTAGGTTTTTAGGATAGAGTAACAACTTAAACCGATCATTTACTCAGATCAACGCGTGTGTTTTACTACCGTAACCACTATGGATTTTTCCAATAATGGCGGTTGGTAAAACACGCGTTTTTTTTTGTCCCTTTTTTTAAAATTTCCTTCGCTTTTACCTACCCATAAATTGGTATAAACCACTTAAATTTCGTATTTTCGCTCGTCTTCTTTTTAGGAGGAATCCATCTTTTTTTATTAAAAAAGAACAACTTACTTTTCCTCTTTAACTATGAAATGCTAATACGCTGATTATCTGAATTTTAGCGAATTAAATTTTTTTTAAAAAACTGTTAAATGGCTTCTGAAAGAATTATTCCAATCAATATTGAGGATGAAATGAAATCAGCCTACATCGATTATTCGATGTCGGTGATCGTTTCCAGAGCACTGCCCGACGTTCGGGACGGTTTAAAACCTGTTCATCGCAGGGTTTTATACGGGATGTCCGATCTTGGACTTGCTTACAATAAATCACATAAAAAATCTGCTCGTATCGTCGGGGAGGTACTCGGTAAGTATCACCCTCACGGAGATCAATCAGTCTACGATTCCATGGTTCGTATGGCCCAAGATTGGTCCCTACGATACCCATTAGTAGATGGACAAGGAAACTTTGGCTCTATGGATGGCGATAGCCCCGCCGCTATGAGATATACGGAGGCTAGAATGGAACGTATTACCGATGAAATTCTCGCAGATATTAATAAAGATACCGTCGACTTTAGATATAATTTCGATGATACCTTGAAGGAACCAACCGTGCTTCCAACTAAACTTCCTAACTTATTAATCAACGGTGCTTCAGGGATCGCAGTAGGTATGGCCACCAATATGCTTCCACATAACCTTACGGAAGTAATTAATGGTACCGTTGCACTTATTGATAATCCTGAGATTTCTATCGAAGAATTAATGGAGTTCATCAAGGCTCCTGACTTCCCAACTGGTGGTATTATCTATGGTACTTCTGGTGTTAAAGAGGCCTTCTTGACTGGTCGTGGTCGAGTTGTCTTAAGAGGTAAAGTGGATATCGAAGTTTCTTCTACTGGTAAAGAAACCATCATCATCTCTGAGATTCCTTATCAGGTAAATAAGGCGCAGATGATCGTCAAAATGGCGGAATTGGTGAACTCTAAAAAAATTGAAGGAATTAGCGCACTACGAGATGAATCAGATCGTAAAGGTTTACGCGTTGTAGTGGAGATCAAACGAGATGCCATGGCCAACGTGGTATTAAGTAAACTATACAAGTATACACCATTACAATCTTCTTATGGTGTTAATAATATTGCCTTAGTAAATGGTCGCCCAGAACTGCTTAACCTAAAGCAGATTCTAGAAGAATTTGTGAAGTTTAGATTAGAAGTCATCGTACGACGGACACAATACGATCTAAGAAAAGCGGAAGAAAGAGCCCATATCTTAGAAGGTTTACTCATCGCATTAGATCATTTGGATGAAGTAATTGCTTTGATTCGTGCTTCTAAAACGGTAGAAATTGCTAGAAATGGGTTGATGGAAAAATTCGAACTATCCGAAATCCAAGCCAAAGCAATTCTAGAAATGCGGTTGCAGAAACTGACAGGACTAGAAAGAGATAAAGTACGAGATGAATACGATGAACTACAAAAGAAAATTGCACACTATAACGCGATTCTTGGAAGTGAAGTAATGCAAAGAGATATCATCAAGGACGAGTTGGGAGAGATTATGGACAAGTTTGGCGACGATCGTCGTACGGATATTAGTTTCGCTGACGGTGAAATTAGTATAGAAGACATGATCGCTGATGAGGAAGTAATTATCACAATTTCTCAACTAGGATATATCAAAAGAACCAAGGCATCTGAATACCGAATTCAAGGTCGTGGTGGTCGAGGATCGAAAGGAAGTAAAACCAGAGATACCGATTTTATCGAACATATCTTTGTAGCAACCACGCATAATTATTTATTGCTATTCTCTGAAAAAGGTCGTTGTCACTGGATCCGAGTTTACGAGATTCCAGAAGCTGGAAAAACCTCTAGTGGTCGAGTTATTCAAAACCTAATCAATCTTCCAAAAGACGATAAAGTAAAAGCGTACATTAAGATTGAAAACCTTACTGACGAAGATTATTGCAATAATAATTATATCATTTTCTGTACGAAAAAAGGTAATATCAAAAAGACTTCAGTGGAGGCTTTTAGTCGTCCTCGTACCAATGGTATCAATGCCATTACGATCAAGGAAGGCGATCAGTTACTAGAAGCTAAATTGACCAATGGACAGAATGATATCATGATGGCTAAGCGAAGTGGTCGAGCCATTCGTTTCCCAGAATCGAAAGTTAGACCAATGGGCCGTAGTGCAGCGGGTGTTCGAGGGGTGAAGTTATCTGATAAAATTGACAATGATGAAGTGATAGGAATGATCAGTATAGATCCAACAGATGAATCTGTGGGCATCTTAGTATTGAGCGAAAGAGGAATGGGTAAACGATCTTCTTTAGATGGTTATCGCCAAACTAATCGAGGCGGTAAAGGGGTGAAAACCATGAATATTACCGACAAAACTGGACTATTGATCGCCATCAAAGCCGTGATGGAAAATGATGATGTCGTCATTAGTAACCGTTCTGGAATTGTAATTAGAATGATGGTGAAAGATATGCGGGTAATGGGAAGAGCTACTCAAGGTGTCAAAATGATTCGACTGGATGAAAAAGATCAGATCGCGGACATTGCAGTGATTCCTTACAGTGAAAATAATGATAAGTCAGAAGATGAGGCTATTTTAGAGGGTGAAAATACCGATGAAATGGGACAGAAAGATGCTAGTGGAGGAGAAGAAGAATAGATTTTTAACGAATGTTAACATAGAAAGCGTCCTATTTAACAGAATGACAACAGTCAAATACGGCCTTAATCCGTTGTATTAGTGAACAAATCTTTATCTTTGTTCTAGTAAATTTTTATAAATTTTAGAACACCATACACTTATGGTACAAATTAAATAACGTAATGATGAAAAAATTCCTATTAAGCCTCTGCGCATTTGTTTTAGTGGCAGGTAGTGTTTTTGCACAAGATGCTGAAGCCATCTTCAAAGAAGCCAACAAGTCTTGGAAAAGCTACGCCACTGCAGGCGGAGATGAAAAAATGGACTTATTGAATCAAGCTGCTCAAAAACTTGATATGGCTATGAAAGGTGCCGAAGCACTGGACGAAAAGAAAGCCAGCAAACTTTATAAGCTACGTGGCGATGTTTACAATGAGCTAGCTACTCAATCGGTTGGTAGATACCAAATAGATTCTGAATTTAAAATCTCAGATATGATGGCGTCTGTTAAATCTTTCAATTCTTACAAAGTACTTTTCGAAAAAGCCTCTAAAAAATATGCAAAAAGAGATGCTTTGGAAGGTATGAAAAATGCCGTTAAAGGTATGAGTAATATGGGATCTGTTGCTTTCCAGAAAGAAGATTATGCAAGCTCTTACCAAAACTTTATTAACCTTTCTAATGGTTATGACTTTTTGAAAGACAATGGAGTAACATCGGATATATTTCCAACAGATAAAGAGTATAACACGAACTTGTTATACGCTGCGTTAACTGCAAATGCTGCTGACATGAAAGACGAAGCTCGTCCAATTATCGAAAGATTATACAACGAGAAATTTGACGATGCAGGGGTGTACGAAAATATGTACAAAATTTATGTTGACGAAGATCCTGAAAAGGCAACAAAGATATTAGCAGAAGGTCGTGAAAAATACCCTGAAAGCGAAGCTTTACTAATTGCTGAAATTAACTATTACATGTCTAATAATAAATTGGACGAATTAGTTGGAAAGCTAGAAAACGCAATTGAATTAGATCCAACCAACACTTCTTTCTACTTAGCTTTAGGTAGTACTTATGATAATCTTACACAGCGTGAACTAAAAGCTGGAAACAAAGAGAAGTCTGATGAGTATTTTGAAAAAGCAAAAAAATATTACAGTGAGACTTTAAAAGTGGATGAGAATAACGCCTCTGCAGTTTACTCTACTGGAGCATTATATTATAATCGTGCAGCATCTATGTTGACAGAGTTGATCGCTTTGGAAGAAAAAGGAGATTATTCTAAAGCAGCAATGGCACAGCAAACAGCGATGCGTGCTGATATTTTAAAAGAATTTGAAAACGCATTGCCATACTTCCAAAATTCAGAGAAGTTGGATCCTTCGGATATGAATACGCTTTTAGCTTTAAAAGAAATTTATGCAAGAAAAGACGATTTCGAAATGTCTAAAGTTTTCAAAACAAGAATTGAGCAGCTAAACGCTGGCGAAAAACTTGAGTCTTATTTTGCAGACAAATAGTAATTACCAATTTCCCATTCCTAAATAAAAGGTTTGGTAGATAAATTAAATCCCGAAAGAAGCAGGTCTTTTTTCGGGATTTTTTTGTTTATTGCATTTAAAATAAAACGATGGATACCATAACAGAACTAACGGAAGTAACCAGAAAACTGGAAGGTCTTAAAAAAGTTGGAAGTAGACTGGAAGATCTAAATCGAGAAATTACAGAACTAGAAGGTAAAGTTGGATACTTGGTGAAACAAGTTGACAAAGAATCTGACGATATTGAGACCTTGAAAAAAACAGGGATAAAATCTCTTTTCTATAAAGTATTAGGGAGCAAGGAAGAACAACTAGAAAAAGAACGACAAGAATACCTTGAAGCAAATCTTCGATACGATGAGGCTCGGAAATCCTTTGAGCTTCTATTATATGAACGCAATATTCTCGAAGGAAAAATCAAAGCCATGCCTACTACCGAACGAAGGCATGTAGAATTACTAAAATTAAGAGAAGAAGAAATTATCGCTTCTAATCCAAAGTTGGCTGCTAAAATCAGAACGATTGATGACCAGGTTTTAGAACGACAAAAAATGCTTTATGAAGTAGAAGAAGCCATGGCCGTAGGACGAGATGCCAATCATTTACTCGAACAGGTACTCGTCAAACTCGATCAAGCGATTAACTGGGGACAATGGGATATGGCTGGACGAAAAGGACAAATGACTGGCCATATGAAACACCGACAAATTGATATGGCAAAAGACTTGGCTTACAAGGCCAAAATTTCATTGACGCAATTTGAAAAAGAATTACGAGATATATATGGTCCCGAAAATTTTGGTTTGACGGTTAAGATCCCAACCTTTTCTGCTTTTACAGATATATTCTTTGATAACCTAATTACCGATTGGATCGTACAACAGAAAATTCAGAACACCCGCGCTGGAGTGGTAGGCGTAAGAGATAAAACCCAACGACTTCTGGTTACTTTGAAAGGAACCATCCCAAAAATTGATTACGAAATAGCTCAATTACAAGAAGCCAGGAAATCAGTACTTAAAAGTATTTGATCATACTACTGGACATTTGTGGGTTTGGTGCTACTCTCCGGCGCTACTGCCGGAGCCAGGAGGCAGAAAATGGAAGAAATGTCCAGTAGTATGGTATTTGATTAGCAATACTCATTTGAATTTGAAATTTATCTGAATAATACATTTACACCCTTTGCATTTTGCTTCCTTCCATCGCGTGATAGAAGAGGACAGGAATCAAGATGCAAACGGTAAGAAGCAAATAAGAATCATGAAAAAAATAGCTGTTTTCCCTGGGTCATTTGATCCAATCACCGTTGGGCATGTTGATTTAGTTACCCGTGCCTTGCCTTTTTTCGATGAAATCATTGTAGCAGTGGGGATTAATTCTCAAAAAAAATACCTCTTTTCTTTAGAACAGAGAATAGAATGGCTGGAAGCTTGTTTCGATGATCAACCCAGAGTAAGGGTGGATAGTTTTGAAGGATTGACGGCTCATTATTGTCAAAGTGTAAATGCAAAATTCTTATTAAGAGGACTTCGGAATGCTTCTGATTTTGATTATGAAAAAACCATTTCTCAGTTGAATCAAATCATTGGAGATGGTTTGGAGACCATTTTTCTAATTAGCCAACCAGCCTTTTCTCATATTAGTTCGACCGTTGTTCGAGAAATAATAAAAGGTAAAGGAGATGCCTCTAGTTTTTTACCAGAAGCAGTCAAGATACCTTCTTAAGAATGATGGCTTATTTGAGACAAATTATCTTGCAATAATTGTTTAGCTTTGCAAAATTGAAATTCTAAATTAAAAATATACCAAATATGTCCAATGCATTTTTTGAAGTTCCCTTGGCTATCAATGAGCCAGTACTTCCTTATGGTCCTGGTTCTGCAGAAAAGCAGGAATTAAAGGCCGAACTTGCTAAGTTAAAAGCAAAGCCAATCACTATTCCTATGCGAATTGGTGGAAAAAATATTACTACCAAAGATAAAGTATCTATTCATCCACCGCATGAACACAAGCATGTTTTAGGACATTTCTCAAAAGGAGATTCAACACATGTAAAACGAGCCATAGATGCAGCCTTAAAAGCAAAACCAGCTTGGGAAGCAATGCCTTGGCAAGATCGAGCAGCGATATTTTTACGTGCAGCAGATTTATTAAGTGGACCATTCCGGGCACGAATGAACGCAGCAACCATGCTTGCTCAATCTAAAAATGTATATCAAGCAGAAATTGATGCGGTAGCGGAACTTTGTGATTTCTTCCGTTTCAACGTTCAATATATGACGGAAATTTATGCACAACAACCAGAAAGTGTTCCTGGTATTTGGAACCGTCTGGAGCACCGACCATTAGAAGGATTTATTTTTGCGATTACTCCTTTTAACTTTACTTCTATTGCTGCTAACTTACCTGCCGCTCCGGCCATGCTTGGTAACACCGTGATATGGAAGCCAGCGGAAACACAGATTTATTCAGCGCATGTAATCATGGATCTTTTTGAAGCAGCTGGACTTCCAGCTGGAGTAATCAATTTGGTTTTTGCAGATGGACCGGTTGCAGGAGACTTGATTTTTAGCCACCGTGATTTTGCCGGGTTGCATTATACTGGGTCAACGGGTGTTTTTAATAAATTATGGCAGACCATTGGTGATAATTTACCAAAATACCGTAGCTATCCACGGATTGTAGGAGAAACAGGAGGTAAGGATTTTGTGGTAGCCCACGAATCTGCGAAGGCCAAAGTAGTCGCAACCGCACTCATCCGAGGAGCGTTTGAGTATCAAGGACAAAAATGTTCTGCTGCCTCTCGTGCCTATATTCCAAAAAATATTTGGAAAGATGTTGAGAAATTTATGAAAGCAGACCTCGCAGATATTAAGATGGGAACGGTTGAAAACTTTACCAATTTTGTAAATGCTGTCATCGATGAACGTGCTTATGATAAGATCACTGGATATATCGCTGGAGCGAAAAAATCTAAGGATGCTGAAATTATCATGGGAGGAGGTTACTCTAAGAAAGAAGGATATTTTATAGAACCTACGGTTATTTTAGCTAAAAAGGCGGACTATAAAACAATGTGTGAAGAAATTTTTGGGCCAGTGCTAACCATCCATGTTTATGATCCTAAAAAGTATGAAGCGATCTTAAAAAAGGTAGATGAAACTTCTCCTTATGCATTGACAGGATCCATCTTCTCGGATGATCGAGCTGCAGTTTTATTAGCAAATAAAATATTAAAGCATGCTGCCGGTAATTTTTATATCAATGATAAACCAACCGGTGCAGTCGTTGGACAGCAGCCATTTGGTGGTGCACGTGGATCTGGAACCAACGATAAAGCAGGTTCTATCTTAAACTTACTACGTTGGGTTTCTCCTCGAACAATTAAAGAAAATTTTGTTCCTCCAACGGATTATCGATACCCGTTTTTGGGAGAAGAATAACTGACT
>JALZUU010000020.1 GCA_023300665.1 Saprospiraceae bacterium
TTTGATTTTTTCTTAGAAGTGCTGAGTTCGAAAAATGCGACAGGCGGCAGATTTTTTGTTTCGTTTTTTTTCTGCCAAAAAAATGAACATTAAAAAATAAAATACATGTAATTTGTTTAAATCTTGGCATGAATCACCTTGAAATATCAAAAAGAATTAAGATGAAAAACATTACCAACTTAGCGTCATTTTTTGTCTAATACTCTAAGTCAGCCGACACTAGCTAACCAGCAAACAGGCTAACTAGCAAAAAAATAATCTCTCTATCTCTAAATAAATAATCACCGAACCATTGTCAAATAACTTCTTTATTAATAAATAAAAATGAGTCAACTTGGATTATTTAATGCGGATAAAAAAGAATTTGAGAAGATCTACTTAGATGAGTATTATCATATTGAAATACACTATCAAGTTCCTTTATTTAAATTAAATCCAACAGATTTTGAACAGTTATGGAATGAACATCCCGAAGAATTCCATAACATCATCATTAATGGAAAAGAAGTAAAAATACCACGATGGCAACAAGCCTATGGAAAAAGCAATGAATACACCGGCTCCAAAAATAATGCCTTACCACTTCAAGAGCATCATCAAAAATATATAGACTGGTGTAATGAGCAGATTGATCCAAAGCTAAATGGATTATTAATAAATTGGTATGATGGAAAGTCTAAACATTATATCGGTAAACATAGAGATTCTACGATAGACTTAGTCCCAGGGAGTCCGATTATTACCATCTCGCATGGAGAAACCAGAGTGTTTAGGTTTAGGCCGTTTAGAGGAGAAGGCTTTAAAGATTTTTTGGTAAATCATGGAGATGTATTGGTCATTCCTTGGGATACGAATAAGAAATTTACACATGAAGTTCCTCATTTTAAAAAGTACCAAGATCGAAGAATTTCGGTAACGTTGAGGGCTTTTGAGTAGGTGAGCTAAAGATAAATTTGTATATTTAAGGAGATTAGATGTTAGGTTCACTCAACACACAGACAATTGGAAATTTTTAAAGACCTTGATTCTTAAATAAACTAAAGCTAAGATGTCTAAAATTTATCATCCTATCTATGTGGTGGTATCAATTATATTGATCTTAATAATTTCTTACATTATTGATACCAATAGACGTATTGATATGTTTCCACTGAGTTTTTTTACAGTGCCTTATTGTTTTCTCTTGGCTATTTTTGGATTTATATATTCTTTCTTATTTAAAAGAATAACAAAGCTGGAAAAACTAATTAATTGGATAATACGAATAGGGTATTTACTCTTAATTATAATAAATTTTTGCATGATAGCCAGTTTATATCTAGATCATTTTTTTGATTTTGGTGAAGATTTGTTTTCAATCACTTTACCTGTTTTGGTAGTCTCTCAATTAATTATTTTTGCTGTTTTTATCTTTGTTTTAATTCGTAGAATCTTAGACTATGAAGTAGTATTAAAAAAGAAGGACTAAACCAAAAATAGGTTATGAATAAAAAAATCATAAATTGCTGGTTAATTATTTTGCTTGGGATGCTAGTCTTTTAAACCAAGAATAGTAAAGGGAGCATTCTAATCCTTATTCGATTTAAATAGATGGAGCTTAAATTAAGGTTAAATGAAAAATAAAATAATTCTTCTGTTCTTTAATTTTCTTTTTTTTAACAATATTAGCTATTCCTGTGATTGCAATATTCAAAAAATGAGTGTTGGTAAAATCATCCGTTCAGATTTTGTATTTAAAGGGAAGATTATAGAAAAACAAATTTTATACGATACGATTGAATTGAAATATCCTAGCAGGAATAAAATTAACCTTCTACCAAAAATAAAATATACCTTTAAAGTAAAAGAGCAGATAAAGGGATCGTATAAGAAAAATAAAATAGAAATAATTTCTCCAGGCTCTGGAGGAATGTGTGGGGTCTATTATTCAATTGGTGATGAATATTATATATATGCAAGCCATGTAAATCCAAGAATATCCGAAGCTTATAATAGTACAAATAATTGCCTTCAAAATCTAAAGGTTAGTAAGGCAAATAAAAAATATAAAGAAATAATTCGGGAATATAAACGGTCAAGAAAAACCAGAGTATGGAAAGATATAGATAATGTACTTTTTGCAAAAGGAAAAATCTCTAAAGAAAACCCTATTGGGGAATGGACATTTTATCATAAAGATGGAAGTATAAAAAGTAATGGCAAATATTCTAATGGAAAAAAAGAAGGTATATGGAATTATTATTATCCAAAAGAATTTTCGCTCAAAATAAAAGATTCTATTGATAAAGAAATATTAGATAAAAGTTCTAATAAAAATAATCTTCTTTGCAGATTTGAAATTTATGATCAGGGTAGAAAAGTAAAGGATGTAAAATTGATTGAGAGAAACTAATAAAAATATACTTGGAAGGTTGCTACTTTCTAGCGCGTTTTAAAATAATCTAAAAAATATGAAAACCTTAATCAATAAAATAACCTGGTGGATTTTTGGTCTTCTCTGTGTGGCCATTGGATTATACCCATTAATTTATTTTTTCATTGATCGACATTTTGGGTTATTATCCAACAAAACCCAAGCCTTATTAAACGACCAAATTTGGAATATTGCCTTTTATGGACATATCGTATTAGGTGGACTCGCCTTATTGGTTGGGTGGACCCAATTCAGTTCCAAACTCAGAAAAGAACGCGTAAATCTACATCGAAATATTGGAAGAGTATATGTTATCGCTGCATTGGTGAGTGGTGTTTGCGGAATTTATATAGCCCAATTTGCCACCGGTGGAATCTCTAATATTATTGGTTTTTCGTTAAGTGGCGTCATCTGGTTGGCTACGACCTTTTTAGCATATTGGTCTATAAAAAACCGAGCCATAGAAAAACATGAAAATTATATGATTTATAGTTATGCGGTTTGTTTTTCTGCCGTCACCTTAAGGATATGGTTGCCATTGTTAATGTATGTATTTAAAGATTTTGATATTGCTTATCTGATTGTCGGTTGGTTAAGTTGGGTGCCAAATTTGGTGGTGGCTTATTTTATTATTGAGCGGAAAAAGAAGCTTCTAATCGCATAAATTATCTCTAACCTTCCTCCTCCTCACCGCCCTCAAAAGCCCACCGGGCAAAAAGAGAAAATCGCCAAGAACACCCTTCAGGGCATGGGGCAATTTTGGCGATTTTATAGAAAAAGAAAGAAACTTTAAAAGGAGCCATCACTCGCCTCTAACTTCCCGCAAGTGTTCGGGACAAGCTCTAAAGGAGAATCCGCGCTTTTAACTAGCTGTGTTGGAAGACAGCTTTACAAAAGTATCCCCCCACTAAACCCCGAGTTGTCTGTAAGCATCCGGTAAACCCCATCTTGTAAATCTCTTTTTCAGGATCTATCTTTACCGAAAAAAGATGGAAGAGTCAAAACGCACCTACTCAAGCCTAGAAAAAATGCGCCCTCTATTAGAGAAGTATTATGCCAGTGGTTTGAGCCAAAAAAAATATTGTGAGCAAGAACAACTGGCTCCGCATCTGCTCGGGTACTGGCTCCGTAAATATAAGGCATCCCAATCAGTTGAGCAACAAAAGGAGTCGCCAAAATTTGTTAGTCTACAAATAAGTTCTCCGTTGCCGATTCCGGATAGCGTACAAATTGTTTATTCCAACGGAACAAAAATTAACATAGCCCAAAAAGTAGATTGGGCTTTTTTTGAAAAACTTCTAGTTAAACTCGACGATGTTTCCAATCACGGTTAGTCAAAAATATTTTTTGTATCGGGAGGCTACCGACATGCGTAAGTCTTTTAATGGACTGAGTGGCTTGATCAAGAATGAGTTGGAAGCAGATCCTTTAGATGGAGCGGTTTATATATTTATCAATAAACGCCGTAACCGGATTAAGTTGTTGGTATGGGATCGTACTGGTTTTGTTATTTACTATAAGCGACTAGAACGAGGCACCTTTGAACTGCCAATGATGAATGCACAAACGTTGTCTTGTAAGATCAATTGGGAGCAGTTAGTTTGCATTTTAGAAGGGGTGGTTTTATCTTCTATAAAGAGGCGAAAAAGGTATGTTA
>JALZUU010000021.1 GCA_023300665.1 Saprospiraceae bacterium
GTTTAATACACTATAACTGAGGTTCAAACTCTTATTTAATAAAAAAATAATTTATTGGCGATAAAAGAAATACCTGCCTGCAGGCCGGCAGGCAGGTTAAAGTATCTCTGCGTCTCCCGAAGCAATTACGGGACAGGTTCTGCGAACTCTGCGAGAAATACACTTTTAAGAGTAACCTCATTGTTGATATGTTGATATAGAATAAGGTAAATTTATTATCTTGGGAATTCAAAATAATGGAATTATGATTTTTAGAATATTCTTTTTAGTAGTCTTATCCTTCTTTATGGGAGATGAGATTGTTTTAGGTCAAAACTATTTTCCTTCTGGGGAGTGGGAACGTAAAGCACCTGCTGAATTTGGTATCGATGTTCAACAGCTAAATCAGATAATTGACTCCACAGCAGCCTTCGAATACAAAGGTCCAAAGGATTTATCGCAGGCCATTCTTAAAGGGTTTGAAAGAGAACCTTACCACAAAATTCTGGGGCCAGTAAAAGAAAGAGGAGGTCCAGCAGGCATGATTATCAAAGATGGATATGTGATTGCGGAATGGGGAGACACCAAACGAGTAGATATGTCCTTTAGTGTAACAAAAAGCTATCTTTCTACCATGGCTGGTCTTGCACTCGACGCTGGACTCATCAAAAATTTAGAAGATCCCCTTAAAAACTATGTTTGGGATGGACATTTTGATGGTCGTCATAATAGTAAAATTAATTGGGATCATTTACTTACTCAATCTTCTGATTGGTCGGGTCAATTATGGGGCGGTTATGATTGGAATGATCGTCCTCCAAGGACTGGTGATATAGATGATTGGCGTTTTAGAAAATTAGTAGCACCAGGAACGGTCATGGAATATAATGATGTAAGGGTTAATCTCTTGGCTTATTCTCTTTTACAGGTTTGGCGAAAACCTTTGCCGATGGTGCTCAAAGAAAAAATCATGGATCCCATCGGTGCTAGTCCGACTTGGAGATGGTTTGGGTATGAAAATTCTTGGACCAATGTCGATGGTTTACAGATGCAGTCTGTTAGTGGCGGAGGGCATTCAGGTGGTGGAATTTTTATGAATACAGAAGACCATGCTCGTTATGGCTTGTTATTTTTGAACAAAGGAAATTGGAATGGCCAACAATTATTTTCTAAAAACTGGATTGAAAAAATTACCCGTCCTTCAGCCGCCGAAAATGCTTATGGATATCTTTGGTGGCTGCCTGGTAAACGAATGACAAATCTTAGTAAGAACGGTTATTATGCCGCAGGATTTGGTGGTAATTATATTATCATTGAACCAGATAAAAACTTGGTCGTCGTGCTCCGCTGGTGTGATCCAAGTAATACCAATAAATTATTGGGAATGATACAAGAAGCGGTGAAATAAAATCAGAGTCCGCTTTAAGAAACCTCGCATTGCGCTTTGCTCTCTCGGGTTTCGCAAAGCTACTGTATGAGCTTTGAGAACTCCAAGAGTTGCAAAGCGGCAAGCAAGAATTCTTAAAGCGAATTGGGATTTGAGAGTACTGAAATCAACCTTATATTTAAAGTAGAACGATAGTTAACCCACTATTTTTTCAAAATCATTTTATTTTTAAAAATTGGGTGTCCGCTTCGCATCTCCAAATCGTTTTATTTTTTAATATAAATAACTAACCCACCGTCTTTATTTTTTTATCTTTACCCTATGATTTTACAGAGATTATTATTAGAAAATTTCAAACAATATGCTTCGCTTGATTTAGCTTTTAAGGAAGGTTTGATTGGAATTATTGGAAAAAACGGATCGGGTAAATCTTCTATTTTTGATGGAATATTATTATGTCTTTTTGGGTCAACCGTTTCAACCGACAAGGCTTTTTATAAAACAAGTTGGGCAGAGAAAAAAGATAATGTACGACTAGAGCTTTGGTTGGAAGTCGCTGGAAAAGAATATAGAATTTTACGAGAATTTCGAGGAAAGGCCTTGGCTCCTCATGCTAGCATTTATGATTATAAAGACCAACAATTGGCCACGGGCGCTACGGCGGTCAATCAAGAAGTAAGTCGGTTAATTGGAATGGACAAAGATGCTTTTACCCGTTCTATTTTTAGTGGTCAAAAAGAGTTAGGTATTTTGTCTAACACGCGAGGGGAAGAACGGAAAAAGATGGTTCGTAAAATGATCGGCCTTGATAATTTAGATCAGATTCAAAAACTCGTTCGAGAAGATCGAACCACTTTAAAGAAACAAGTCGAAGGTCAAAAAGCGCTTCTCCTTGGAGCGGATGATTTAAAATCTATCAAAGCAGGAATAAAGGAATTAGAGAAAGAAAATAAAGCCCTTCAAAAAAATCTAAATAGCGATCAGAAAAAATTAGAAAAAAAGAACAAAGATTACCAAGCTGGTAAAAAGGCTTTCAATGCTCAACTTACGGCTTTTCAAGAATTCAATCTTCGTAAACAAGACGAGACTAAATATCAGTCGTTACTCGATGGAATTAAGTCTGAAAACCAACGATTGAAAACTGAATTAACGGATCTTAATTTATTAAAAAAAGAACAGCAAAAACAACAAAAGCCAGTTGAAAATTATTTAAAAGCTTTAGAGATTCTTAAAGGTCTTGAAGAAGAAAAAGATCAATTTCAAAAACGCCAAAATCTACAATCTCAAAAAGAGGACTTTCTCAATAGGCTGGTCGAAATAAAAGCAGATATTGCTAATTTAAAAGAATCAACTAAGGGATCTAAAAAATTGGAAAAAGCGTTAGCAGATTTGGAGCCTAAAATTCTTGCTGAACAAAAAAACAAGGATTTACAAACCAAAGAATTACAGCAATTAACCGAGTCGCGAGGTAAAATTTTGGGAAGTATAACCGATCGAAAAACCCAACTTTCTACCATCATCGAATTAGGCAAAGATGCGGAATGTCCAACTTGTTTACAACCGCTCGTTCAGGCTTATCAAAAGACCGTTGATAAACTCAATAAGGAAATTGCTGACTATGAAAAGACGCAATTAAATTCTTTGGATAAGCAGACCAAAATACATGAAACAGCAATTGCAGAAATCGACTTATCTTTAAAAAAATTAACTGAAGAAAAACAAAAACACTCCCTAAGCATCAATAAAATAGAAGACGATTTAAAACGCCTTGCTCAAGCGGAAGAACGATTAGCAAAAGGAAATAAATTGGTCAAAGAGAAAGAAATCGAAATTAAAAAATATGCCAATTTAAAGTTTGATCAAAAAAAATACGATACGCTAAAAGCAAGAATCGAGGCTTTTAAAGCTACCTATTTAAGCTATCAAATTAACGAAGATAAATTAAAAAAAGAACCGAAATTCAAAGAGGAATTAGAAAAAAACAAAGCACGGATTACCGAGGGAGAAGCAAAAATAAAAACAGTAGTTGCCGCCATAAAAGCTAGTGGTTATGTTGAAAAAAAATATCAATCGGCAAAAACTAAACAGGATGAATTAGAAGTAGAACGAGATCAATTACAAGAAACGGTACAAGAGCTGACCCGCCAACAACGAGTCCTCGAAAATCAAATAGCTACTCGACAACAAAGAATCCAAACGGATGAAGCAAACCGCTCTACCATCGCAGAGAACCTGATCGAATTTGAAGAATTAGAAACCCTCAATGGTCTATTTACCGCCTTTAAAACTTTTATCTTAGACAAAATAAAACCAACGATAACGGACTACGCTGGAACCTTATTTGAAAAAATCACCAAAGGTCGATATGAAAGTATTCATGTGGATGATAATTTTGATTTTCAGATTTTTGAGAATGGGACACCCTACCCTATTTCGCGGTTTTCTGGTGGAGAAGTAGACTTAGCAAATCTTTGTTTAAGGATTGGAATTAGTAAGGCTATTGCGGAATTATCAGGAAGTACAGAGGCGTTGAGTTTCCTTGGTTTTGATGAGATCTTTGGTAGTCAAGATGAGGATCGTCGGATGGAAATCCTTTTGGCATTAGAACACCTCAAAGAACAATATCGACAGATTTATATCATCACGCACGTGGATACGGTGAAGGATTATTTTCCGAATATTTTACAAGTGACGCAGTCGGGGAAAGGGTCGGCGGCTGTTTTTCAATAGGAGTGGTAATTTTAATAATTTTGAATTGGTTATCAAGAAAATTGGTCGTTAATTCAGAGAAAAATCCTTTTCTTTGAAATATAGAATATCCAATATTGATTATGGAATTTTGATTTGGTCATAGAAAACAATCGGTATCACTTCAGGGAAGAGAATCCTCTAACCATAGTGCGCTCAATCAATATTCCTGATTGGATTTTCAGCAGGTTATATTATCGTACTTCTTTGTTGTTCTTAATAAGACCCTTTTCTTTGAAATATCGAACATCCAATATTGATTATGGAATTTTGATTTGGTCATAGAAAACAATCGGTACCACTTCAGAGAAAAGAATTCTATAATCATAGTGCGCTCAATCAATATTCTTGATTGAATTTCCAGCAGGTTATATTATTGTACTTCTTTGTTGTTCTTAATAAGACCCTTTTCTTTGAAATATCGAACATCCAATATTGATTATGGAATTTTGATTTGGTCAAGG
>JALZUU010000022.1 GCA_023300665.1 Saprospiraceae bacterium
ATAGTCCCGAACTAGATTCGGGAGATCATTTAAACTCTAATTATATTTCAAAAGTATGAAAATCTTAGTTTGTGTAAGTAAAACTCCGGAAACGACTGCTAAAATAAGCTTTAGCGGTACCGATTTCGATACGGCCGGTGTTCAATTTATTATGAATCCTTACGACGAATGGTATGCCTTAGTACGTGCCCTTGAGCTCAAGGAAGCACACGGAGGTACCGTGACCATTATCAACGTAGGACCTGCCAGCAATGATCCTGTTATTCGTAAAGGATTGGCCATTGGTGCGGACGATGCTGTACGAATCAATACAGAACCTCAAAGCGCACTTACTGCTGCTAAACATATTGCCGAATACGCTAAAACTGGTGGATTTGATTTAATCCTAACGGGAAAAGAAACCATCGATTATAATGGTTCTGAAGTAGGTGGCATGATCGCTGAACTACTAGATCTACCTTATATTTCTTATGCGAGTCACTTGGACGTAAACGGCACTGCCGCTACCGTTAGCCGAGATATCGAAGGTGGAACGGAAGTAGTAGAAGTAGCAACTCCTATCGTTGTAAGCGCAGCAAAAGGAATGGCAGAACAACGAATTCCTAACATGCGTGGAATTATGATGGCAAAACGTAAACCACTAAACATAGTGGAGCCAGGTGCTGCTGCTGACCACGCTAAAGTTGTCGGATATGAAATGCCACAAGGTAAAACAGCCGTCAAGTTGATCGATCCTGAAAATATGGACGAACTAGTTCGCTTACTTCACGAAGAGGCGAAAGTTATATAAAAAAGCAATTGGCTTATAGCTGTTGGCAATTGGCTTTTCTGAATCGCAGATTTATTGCGTTTGAAAAAAGCCAAAAGCCAAAAGCCAAAAGCCAAAAGCAATTTTTTTCAAAAAAAAAATTCAAAACAATGGTTTTAGTTCTCGCAGATAGTCCAAATGGACAACTAAAAAAAGGATCATTCGAAGCAGTTACTTATGGAAAAAAAGTAGCAGATGCGATGGGTACACAGTGTACAGCACTTGTACTCGGTAGCGCTGGTGACGCTGGTCAACTCGGTCAGTATGGTGCCACAAAAGTAGTTCACCTTAATAATGATCAACTCAATAATTTCGATAGCCAAGTATACACTTCAGTCGTAGCAGATGTTGCTAAGCAATTAGGTGCACAGGTGGTAATCGTTTCGCATAGTAGTGCCGGAAAATCTTTGGTTGGCCGTTTAGCGGTTCGCCTCGATGCAGGTTCTGTAGCAGGGGTCAATCAGCTACCAACTGTAGACGGTGGTTTTAAAGTAAAGAAAAATGTTTTCTCTGGTAAAGCAATTGCTGAATTTGAAGTTTCTTCTCCAGTAAAAGTATTATCAGTAATGGGAAATTCTATTCCTGTTGAAGCAACCGGAGCTGCCGTAGCAGCAGAAAGTATGGACGTAAATATTCCTGCTTCAAAAGTAACTGTAAAAGAAAGAAAAACAATCGACGGTACCGTTCCTTTACCAGAAGCGGAACTAGTAGTTAGTGCAGGTCGTGGAATGAAAGGTCCAGAAAACTGGGGAATTATCGAAGAGCTGGCTGCAGAGCTTGGAGCAACGACCGCGTGTAGTCGCCCCGTAGCAGATACAGGCTGGCGCCCACATCACGAACACGTAGGACAAACAGGTGTTGCGATTCGTCCAAACCTTTATATTGCGGCAGGTATCTCTGGTGCCATTCAGCATTTAGCTGGGGTCAATAGTAGTAAAGTAATCGTAGTAATCAACAAAGATCCAGAAGCACCTTTCTTTAAGGCAGCCGACTACGGAATTGTTGGTGACTTATTCGACGTGGTACCGCGAATTACGGAATCATTGAAGAAGTATAAGGCGGCGAATTAGGAAGAGAGGATGTTGAAATGTTGAAACGCTTCGCTTGTTGAATCGTTGAAATGTTTTAACGCGAATTATGCTCGTCTAAATTCTAATGCTATTAAAACACCCTTTTCAGCAATTGCTGGAAAGGGTGTTTTGTATGTTGATATGATACGTACGTAAATACAATTCATGAATTGTATCTCATATCTCGTACCTCGTATCTACAACATCAACGTCACATCCCCACTAGCATCTTCCCTTCGTCCATCTCCATCTACGACGACCGCTCGCCAGACAAAAACCTGCGGAGTCATCAATTGCCCTTTTAGATAACCATCCCAACCCATCATCTCCTCATCAAACGGAAGATCTTTTCCTCGAAAGACAAGATTACCACCACGATCAAAAATCTCTAATAATTCAATTCGATCCATTCGAGCATTGGCATAAAAGGTAAAGCGATCATTGCGGCCATCGTTGTTGGGAGAAAAGGCATTTGGGGCATACCAATGTGGTGCGCAATCTTCCTCGCCTGTGAGCGTAGGTACGTTATATCCGTGTATACTTGTGCAGCCGTTCACATCCGTAACTGTGAGTGTATAACTGCCAGATGCAATATTTTGACGGAGTGAATCAGCCGTATTTCCATCCGACCAATCAAAGAAAAAAGGTCCGTCTCCTTCGGTAATCGTCAGACTGATTTCGCCATTGGTTTCGTCGGGACAAGAAGCGGTAATTTCGGCTTCGAGAGATGCGGTGGCATATAAATCTAATTCTATAAAAGCAATAGAATCACAACTATTTTGAGCGGTAAATAATGCTTCGTAAAAACCTGCCTGAGTTTCAGACTGTCCATGTATGAGTGCTGATGCACCACTACAAATCGTAATCAGATTTTCAGT
>JALZUU010000023.1 GCA_023300665.1 Saprospiraceae bacterium
ACTGCACCAACCGGTGCATCCATGAAATATGATCTTACGATAGCAGGAAGTACTTCTATCTCAGGACTACCTACTGCGGGAGTTAATTCATTTGGAGGTGATCTGTTAAATGGTATGCTATCACATACAGAAACCACACAACAGACAGTAACACTCACATTAGAACCTTTTATTGATCTAAATGACAATGGCGTCAAAGATGCAAATGAGTGTACAAACGATGAAATAAATATTGAAATCATAATTGATCCTGAACCAACATTTACATTGAATCAAGTGGATGCTAATGGAGCTGATGTAGCGGGTACACAAATGACAGATCCTGCATCTCAAGACATTTGTTCAGGAGGCACAGCCACAATAAAAGACGTAATATTTACTAGCGTTGCCGCTGGCGGTCAAATGGCCTATGAGTTAACAATAGCTGGAGCAGATGATGTTGGTGGTGCCACGAATGGTACAACGATTTCTACAAATGCAACAGCATTCTCAGCTACATTGACAAATATTACAGATTCAGATCAAACAGTTACGTTCACTTTAACACCATTTATAGACGCTGATTCGGGATCTGACTTAGATGCTGAAGAGTGTATAGGCGATCCTATAGTTGTAACTTATATTGTACAACCAGAACCAGTATCTACTACAGTAGTAATAGATCTTACGGAAGAACAATGTTCTGGAGAAACGTTTACACTAGATTTTGATGATTATATTACAAATCTTGGAGGAGATATTGATCAAGCAACATATGCATATACAGTTACTCAAAGTCCATTACCATTTTTATTCCCTGCACCTACAGTACAACCCGTAAGTGCGGATGGACAAATAACGGAAACATTTACAAACTTTGCAGCATTACCAGTTGCAGCAGTATATATGGTTACCCCAACTTCAATGGATGGCTGTGTTGGAGATGATTTTATCGTCACAGTAAATATTAATCCAGCTCCAGCAGTTTCTATTAATCCAGGTGGAACAGATGAACTTTGTGAAGAAGAGGACAGATTAGTTTTAGGTTCTGTACTTCCGTCAGGATCTTATACTTATGAGTGGAGTATTGTTACCAATACCGGAACCGGAGCAGCCGCAAGTACGCTCTCTCCAAGTAATGCGCTTAATACAACTATTACAGTTGGTACAGCAGTAACAAATCCAACATTGGTTATCGAACTCCAAGCAACCAACAATTTAACAGGATGTGTTGCGACAGATCAACATACGTTCAACGTATCACCGACACCAACTATAACACTAGCCTCAACGACGATCACTGCATGTGAAGATCCAGCAGGTTCAGATAATAGTGTTTTTGATTTAACCTCTGCAGTAATGACTGCCACAGGTACTACCTCCACAACATATCACACCTCTGCCTCAGATGCAGATGCAGGTATAGGAGCAATATCAGGCACATCAGCATATAACGGCACAGACCAAGAAACCATTTGGGTACGTACAACAACAGTAGAATGTTATGCTGTTGCGTCCTTCACCTTAGACGTTTTACCAACACCAGTATTTACTTTCTCAGTATCAGATGCTTCCTGTAATGGAGTATCAGATGGAGAAATAGTAGTGGTCGCAACCGGAGGAACACCTTTAATGTATTCTAATGATGATGGAGCAACCTATCAAGCCTCTAACATCTTCTCAGGACTAGCGGCCGGTACATACCAAATAAAAGTTCAATCTGGAACAACAACCTTATGTACTAGTGATGCGCAAACAGCAGTCATTGGCCAACCTAGTGCCTTATCGGCAAGCATCACATCAACCAATGCGACTTGTAATGGTGCTAATGATGGAACTGCCACGGTAACACCATTAGGTGGTACCCCAGGTTATACCTATGACTGGGAAAATGCAGCAACACCTGGAACATCTGTTGGAACAACCGCAACATTAACAGGACTCGCACCTGCTACTTATAATGTAACGGTAACCGATGCAAGCACAAGTGGTTGTACTTGGATAGATTTCGTTACAATCACGCAACCAAATGCCTTGGATGTAACAGTAACAAATGGAGTTCTAGCATGTAATGGAGATACAAATGGAGAAGTAAGCGTATCAGCAACAGGTGGTACATCAGCTTATACATATGCATGGGAAAATTCCAATGGACTACCTTTAGGAAATGATGCAAACCTACCTGCTTTAGAAGCAGGAGTATATTCTTGGACAGTAACAGATGCGAATGGATGTCTAAAAACAGGAACTGCAGAAGTGACAGAACCAGTAGCACTTTCTATTACAGAAATGATAACACAAGTATCATGTGATGGACTTTCAGATGGAGCCATCGATGTCACTGTATCGGGTGGAACGGGAGCTTATAGATACAATTGGAGTAGTGGAACCCCTGATGCCAATGGAGATTTATCTAATCTTACTGCGGGTACCTATGACCTTACAGTCACGGATGATAACGACTGTACGATAACAGCAAGTTATATCGTAACAGAACCAGATCCAGTAATAGCTAATACAGCCAGTATTACACTCTGTGAAGGAGACGGTCCTGGAGATGTTACCCTTCTAGCAGGAGAAGCTGCATTTGATTTAACAAGTGTTGAAAACACTGTAACAGGTGGCACGAGTGGAGTAACTGTAACTTGGTTTAGTGATGCTACCCTAACAACTTTAATAGGCTCTCCTAATAAATATGCAAGTACAACAGGAATGGTCTATGCTCAAGTAACGAACACAACTACAACTTGTACAAATAGTGTAGCAGTTACCTTGACGGTAAATTTAAATCCAGTCTTAGTATCACAGACAGATTCGTTCTGTGAAGACGTAACAAACAACAGTACTTATGCGGGAATAGACTTAACAACCTATGAATCTGCGATCGGCCTTGTAGGCGGATCTTGGAGCATTTCAGGCGGTATAGCTCTATTGACTACAGCCAATGGTGGCAACTCAAGTAGCGCTAGTGATGATTATGACGTAGTTGATGCAGATCATGATGGCGAGATATTTACCTATACGTTTACAGATGGAAATGGTTGTAGCAATACAGCAACAGTAACGGTGACGGTAAATAGTTTACCAGATGCAGCGATTACAGCAGCAGGT
>JALZUU010000024.1 GCA_023300665.1 Saprospiraceae bacterium
TACATCGGGGCGAAGGCTTTCTGACTCTAGACAATTTTTCCATGGAACGACGCCATCTGTTTTGGTATAAATACAGGTAATGGGCACTTTAGGTATTGCATCTATCTCCGCATTAAAATCTTCATTTCTTTCAGAGAGTGGTTGACCACGAAGAAATTCATAAAGCCCTTTAATATAAGTTTGTAAACCATCGATCCCCCAAATCGGAGATCCGATGGTGACTAGATGGGCCACTTTTTCTGGGTGACGATTTGCTACTATTTTAGCGAGCATTCCACCTCCACTCCATCCGACGAGACTTACTTTTTGTTCGTGCTTTTCGTATAAACTTACCAATCTATTTTCCAATTGTGGTAAATAATAAGCACGAATTAGATTGATGCCTAGCTTCCATTTATAAGCATGGAAATTTTGTTTTTTTAAAAACTTTCTAATAAATCGAGTAGAAAAATCAGTACCAAATAAAGGAGGCAATAATAAAACAGGGCTTTCTTTCCCATCAATTCTTTTGGGTAGAAAATTTTGTAAAAAAAACATCGAACCCCATTCAAAAACAGAACGCCCTTCTAAAATAAAATTCATCATTCCTGGTGGCTCAGACTCTTGGGCATTAATCAATAGAATTGCCAGTCGAAATTGTTTGACGACTAGCTTGGCTTTTTCTTTATGCTTCTTAGAAGATTTTACGGCATTTGCTACTTGATCTAAAATTTGCACCAAAAATTCATATTCTCGATTTGCTCCTTTATTTTCACAGGCAGCTAATAATTTTCGAAACCGATATTCCACCTCTTTTCCACTATTGCGGCCATAAGATTTTCTAAAATCTAACATATGTCCCCAAGGATGTTTTTGCACCTTTTTAAAAATTTCTTTTAAGGCAACTTCATCTATTTTTTTTGATTCCTGCGTAATCGCAAAAATCAATTCTACAAAATATCGATATAGTCTTTCTTTTTTTATCATGCAATTACGGTATTAATCCAGTTCATCATATCTGCCAACACTTCTTTACGATTTGTCTCATTAAGCATTTCATGACGACCACCTGGATATAATTTCATGGTCAAATTTTTCATTCCAGCTTTTTTATAATCTCGATAAACCCGCTTCACACCTGCGCCCATTTCTCCTACTGGATCTTGATCTCCAGAGAAAATATACATTGGTAAATCTTTAGGAGTGTTTTTAAGCGTTTCTGGAGCATTGGCCATTTTTCCACCCATTGCTGCTCCCTTTAAAATTCCAATATGAAATTTTTCAGAACGCAGTGGATCTTTATCAAATTTATCGACTTGCTTTTCATCCCTAGACAGCCAATCTAACTTGGTACGATTGGGTTTAAATTTTCGATTAAACTGATCAAAAAAGAAAGACTCGATTAATGGACTTTTAGCAGTTGAACCTCGAAAACGAACTAATAAATTTGTAATACCAACTCCAGCTGGCCCCAAAACCTTGATATAACCAGCAGTGCCCGAGATAATCACCGCATCTACCTCTGAACCATAACGAGCAAGATATCCGCGTCCTAAAAGTGATCCTAAACTATGTCCTAATAAAATAAAAGGAATATCTGGATTTTCTGATTTAATCAATTCGGTCATTTCGTGCATATCCTCGATCCCATCATTCCAGAAACTTTCCCCATCATATTCTCCTAAAGATTTTCCATCATCTGCTGTACGTCCATGACCACGATGATCGTTTCCATAAACAGCAAAACCAGAACGATTAAGCAGCAGCGCAACTTCATCATAGCGTCCGATATGTTCTCCTAGTCCATGTGCAATTTGTACGGCCCCTCGAAGCTTTTCACCTTTAGCAATCGGCCAGTGTGTATAAAAGATATCTTTACCATCTCGAGCAGCATAAGTAAAACTCAAAGATTTTTCCATTTATTTAGTTATTTTATTTAATAACGTCAACAATATTTCTTGGCGACTGGCACTTCCTTCTAGTTTAATTCGTCCTTGCACTTGTGCTTCTTCCCAAGAGAGTCCTCCTTTCACTATTCGAGTTAAGTGGTTCGCATCTACGCAAATTTTTGCTTGGAAATTTTTCACTGGACGCTTGGTAATCTTAGCTGGTTGTTCTCGTAGATCCAATTGCCAAACTTCTATTTTTTCTGGATATCTAACTTCCATTTGATAAATTCCTCTAATTTTTTTGGTGAGTCGAGAATGATCTTTAAAATGTTTTTTTATTTTATTTAAAAAGGAATGCGTACGATGAACTTTCTTTTCCACTGCTTTCTTGACCTTTCCACGCGCTAAAATCACCGATTCTAAATCATTGGCAGATTCACGCAAATAACGAGCAAAAACATCAATATCAGGCATTGTTTTTACATCAGAAGTAGCAGTAATACTAACTTTTCCATTATAAGAAAAAATAGCAATGATTAATCCGAAACCATCAACCACCGGGGTTAACCCAAAGATAGAATCTACTTTACGGCCATTTAGATAAAGAGGAATTTGAGGTCCAGGAACATTTGAAATCGTAACATTAAAAGGAGGTCGATGTAACTCATTTAGGTTATACCTTGAATAAACACCAGCAGCAAGATTCGCCAATCCAAAAGGAACCGCATTCGCCATTTCTGCGAGGGTATTTGCTCCGAGTGCTTGGTGTCTCATTTTACCTTGGATGGTTTGTTCTTGAATTGTTTCCAATCGTTCAATAGGATCTTCCACGTGTGTAGCAATGGGAATCATCATATTGGAAATCTGGTTATTGAGGTCGTTGGCCGCCTCTTTGGCTCGAACTGAAACGGGTACATTTGCTACCAAGGGTTGGCTCGGTAATTTATCTTTTTCTAATAAATATTTTCTAATCGCACCAGAACAAATCGCTAGAAAGATATCATTGATTGTCACCTCCATGGTCTTCTTTAAAACTTTTACCCGATCCAATGAAATAATCGCGGTACCCCATAACCTTTTGGGAGAAATATGACCATTGAAAATCGTATGAGGAACAGGATAAGCGGGATTCATGGTTTCACTACCAATCATCATCTTTTTGGCAGCTCGACTTTTCATGATATTAAACATTGCCTTACCTGCAATACGAGGAACGCGAAGCGGATTTTTTAAAAAACCCATATAGCTTTTGGCCAATAAAGTGATATCGTTTGGTAAAGGCTGCGGTTGAAATGGAACTGGTTTTTCGTCCTCATATTGTTTCGTTTCTGGGGTAAAGCTAAAGAGAAGTCCCATTACTCCAACACCGGACATCCCGTCAATCATCACGTGATGCACTTTGGCAAGGATGGCTACAGAGTTTTTAGGAACCTGATCAATATTGGTAATTCCTTCAATAAAATGAATCGACCAGAGCGGACGTCGTAAATCTAACGGAGTGCTAAAGATGGAGGCTGTTAACTTTCTTAAGGTTTTCCAATCACCTGGTTCGGGCAATCGAATATGTTGAACATGAAGATCAATATCAAAATTTGGATCATCGGCCCAGAAAGGATAATCGACATTAAAGGGAACATTGACCAATCGTTGCCGAAATCGATCCATTAGATGCAATTTATTGGCTATTCCTGTTTTAAATTCTTCATAATCAAGAGATCCTTCTACCACCGTAAGAGAGGCAATATGCATGGGGCTTTTTGGAGTCTCAGAGTAGATAAATGCCGCATCATAACCAGAAATAGGTTCTATATTGGCATTCAGTACTTTATTGAATAAATCTTTAATCATGATTTGGTTAATTGTGAGTGGATTGCCTTAATCTTTTAATAAACAGCTTAAGAACTATTAGGACAATCTACTTAGATCAAGGTTTTGGTAAATATACATTATCTACCGCTTACCGCCAAAGGAGATCTAATGATTTTTTATTGTACTCGATGTCCCTGATTTAAAATATCTTCTCCAGTTTTTAATCCCGAACAAAAAGCAGAAAAATTCCTTATTCATTGGCTATATTTTTATGGGTTGAATACTTTTTTGTCAAAATAAAAGTATTTTACCTCGACTTCTAGAATCATGGTAAAAACGGTCTTTTGAATAATTGAATGTTATAGTCGACTAATAAAGAAATCGGGTGGATTTCAAACTTGTCCGAAATTATTTAAGCTAGTGAGACTGTCCAAAATCATAAAAATTGATACTTATATGCTTCGTTTTTATTTTATACTTTTTTTTATGCTTCCTCCATGCTTATTGCTAGCACAAGAAGGTTGGGAAACTAGGCCTGACTTACCTGATGATTTTCCCAGACTTGAAGAGACGGATAAGCTTTTATTTTTTATACAAAGAAATCGAAACAAGAATACCATTGTATATGATCTTAATTTTAAAGAAGATGGAAGTCTTAATACGAGAAATCCAATTGATGTTTATTGGGCCAAGTTTCAACATCAAAATGGGAAAAGGTTTGAAATATCTTGGCTGGAGCAAACTTTTGCTTATGGCTATCGTTCCCGTAAAAATAACGACAGCTACACGATCAAATTAAAGGCCTATAATAAACGAGAAATTCAACTAATTTTTAAAGAAGGAAAATGGATTCCACTTATTACCATTAATGGGCAATCTTGCGTTTTGAAAAACTTATATATTTTTGCGGATGAGTCTGGACTATGGCCTTCTGTCAAATATGCAGACCTTTACGGCGAGAGTCTCTCAACGCAAGAATTGATCAAGGAAAGGATTTATAATAAATAGACTTGTAAAATGAGCTAGTTTAACGACTTAATAGTATAATTTTAGTTAGCTTTTAGCTATAAATTTTTATCCTTTTCCTTATTATTTCAAATCAAAATTATCTATATTTGTTGCCTAAAAGAATCTTACTCTCCTACCACCATTGTTCTACTTATTTTAAATAAACACAAGATCCTTCACTAAATAATACTAATGAAAAAGAATGACCGTTCATTTCCTTTCCAAGGAAAAAAATACCTAGGCTTCTACTTTTTATTCCTTGTTCTCCCTGTATTTTTTCTCTTGATTGGATGTAAAACCAAGCAAAAAATAGTCGTTCCTACCACTACCGATGACGGAATTATCAGCTTTAATTTTCTCCAATTAAATGATGTTTATGAAATTGCTCCGCTTGAAAATGGGACCGTTGGAGGTATGGCACGGGTAGCCACTATACGGAAACAACTCACCAACGAGAATCCTAATACACTAACCGTCCTTGCAGGAGATTTTCTCTCTCCTTCCTTGATTGGAACGATTAAACGAAATGGAAAACGAATTAAAGGTGCGCAAATGGTGGAAGTGATGAACGCTACTGGTGTCGATTTGGTGACTTTTGGTAACCACGAATTTGATATTAAAGAACAAGAATTACAAGACCGTATCAACGAATCTGCTTTTACTTGGCTCGGTACTAGCGTCCGACGGATCAATACCACAACTGGTAAAACATCTAGATTTTATCAGGAGACCGATTCAACAGTCAACTATGTTCCTGACACTTGGACTTGGGAGATTTCAGATGAAGATGGTACTTCTATTAGTGTTGGTTTTTTTGGTGCTACTCTGGATATGAATGAGGTAAATTATGTAGAATATTTAGATGTAACCAATAGTTGTCTTGAAGCGGTACAAACCCTTTCGTTACAGACAGATGTGGTCATTGGCTTAACTCATTTGAATGTTGCAGAAGATCTTGAATTGGCCGCGAAACTTCCACAGGTTCCACTATTAATGGGTGGTCATGATCATCACCATATCAAAGAAAAAGTCGGTAATACGATGGTCACAAAAGCAGATGCAAATGCAAAAACTGCTTATATCCACACCCTTACTTATAATAAAAATACTCGTAAAACCACCGTCTCTTCTAAGCTTATTGATATCAATGATAAAATCCATTCTGATGAAGAAGTAAAATCTATTGTAGACAAATGGAAGCGGATTATGGATGATAATTTGACTAAAGTGGTTGATCAACCTTATGCAGAAATTTACTTTTCTAAAGTACCGCTCGATGCACGAGAATCTGTAAATCGTAGAGAACAAACCAATGTCGGTAGAATGATTAACGAGGCAATGATGAAGGTCGCAAAACGTGAAGTAGATCTTAGTTTTTTTAATAGTGGTTCGATTAGAATTGATGATAAGTTACAAGGTGTCATTACTGCTGTCGATGTTTTTAGGATACTTCCTTTTGGCGGACCACTAGTTGAAATTGATATCAAAGGAGATCTTTTATTAAAGGTATTGAATGAAAGTAAATCTCGGGTTGGACAGGGTGCCTATTTACAAAGAAAAAAAGTTTTTTATAGTGATAAAAAAGAAACTTGGATCGTCAATGATGAACCGCTCGATCCTGAAAAAATATACCACGCGATCACCACTGAATTTTTAATAAAAGGGATTGATTTAAAAACTTTACATCTAAACGATCCCGGAATAAAAAAGATTTACCGACCAGATCCTGATGATCATACCGACTTACGTAACAATGTAATTCTTACTTTTATCGACTACTTAATTAACCTTCCGATTGAACGAGATTAACCTGAATGGCCGAGTAATAAATTCGGAAGAAAAATTGGTAGGAAAAGATCATCGTGGGCTGAAATATGGTGACGGATTATTTGAATCTATTCGAATGTTGAATGGTAAAATGCCTTTTCTTTCGGATCACCTTCGACGGCTAAATCGAGGGATGAAATTTTTAAAAATAAATCAACCAAAACATTTCAATACTGCCTTTTTTCGTAAGGAAATAAAACGAATTTCTGGCTTAAAAAAAAATGCTCGTATTCGACTTTCTGTCTTTCGAGCTTCGGGAGGACTCTATACTCCCAATGACAATACACCACTCTATCTAATTGAATGTCAATCACTTAACGACCATCATTGGAAGTGGTTTAAAAAGGGTTTAAAAGTGAAAATTTGCCCAACTATTCAACTACCCATAACTCCTTGGTCGGGCTTTAAAACTTCCAATTCATTACCCTATATCCTAGCAGGCCTTTGGAAAAAAGAAGCGGGTCTGGATGATTGTATTTTACTAAATCAGCAAGGATTTGTCGCTGAAGCAAGTAGCTCTAACCTTTTTTATTTTAAAAATAAAGTATTGTATACACCAACAGATCAATCTGGTGCCATTCTAGGTGTTATGCGAAAACAGGTAATAAAATTGGCTAAAAAAAATGGGATAAAACTAATTAAGAAAGATATTCTCCCAACAGAATTAATGACAGCTGACGAAGTATTTTTGACCAATGCAGTTCAAGGTATTCGTTGGGTTAAAAAACTAGAAAAGGTTCAACTCAAAAATAATGACACCTTTGATCTTTTTGAAAAAATCTAAATCAAAACCTGCTAAAACCTCAACCAACTGGTTTATCTTTTGTTAACTTCTCATGGAAGAAAATTTTGAAAAACCATGGATGGGAACTGTTCTAAAAGTTGCGGCTATTTACAATATTATTTGGGGACTATGGGTCGGTCTATTTCCGAATCATTTTTTTGAATTAACTGGAATGGCGCTTCCCACTCATCCAACTATCTGGCAAGGAATGGGAATGGTGATCGGTGTTTATGGGATCGGATATTGGCTGGCCAGTTATGCCCCTATTCGACATTGGCCAATTGTTTTTGTTGGTTTTTTAGGAAAAATATTTGGGCCAGCAGGTTTTGTGTTAAACTACCTTTTAGGAAAGCTACCTGGTGCTTTTGGATATATGCTACTCACCAATGATTTAATTTGGTGGATCCCTTTTACAGGAATTTTATTGGCCGTTCATCGATCCGGTTGGAAATTAAGATAATGAACGAACTGCCTCCATCACTTTTTCTAAATCAGGTAACTCTTCTTTAGCGCATAGTTCCATTAGAAATTCATCTTGTCTTCGACCACGAGCCATTGCTTCTGCGTAAGGTAATTTTGGTTGAAAAGTCACGAGAGAATATTTGGAATAATAATCTGGAAATTGATCTTCCAATTGGCGTTCTAGATTTCTTTTTTTAATGAAAACTTCATCGTTGACTTTATCTTGCATCTCATAAAAATTATCAAGCGCAAGGTCTCCTATCGCTCGCGCATTTTCGATACGAGCCGTCTGAAATTCCTTAAAAATCTTCTCCCAATTTCCTTCGTTAGCATCTAAAATATCATCAAAAACCCGAACATCTTCAAATGAAGCATTCATCCCTTGACCGTAAAACGGAACGATAGCGTGCGCGGCATCACCCATCACCAAAGTACGACCATAGGCCTGCCAAGGAGCACATCGAATGGTGCCAAGCGTTCCCGTTGGATTCTTAAAAAAGTCTTCTAAATAATCCGGTGTATGCGGAATTAAGGTTGGGAAAAACTTCTTAAAGAAAGCGGCTACTTTATCTTTTGTAGTCAAATTATCTAAACCATATTCCCCACCATAAGGATGAAACATCGTAACGGTAAAGCTGCCATCTAAATTGGGCAAGGCAATAATCATAAATTCGTCCCGCGGCCAAATATGCAAAGCATTTTTTTCAATTCGGTAAGTTCCATTAGGCCCCGGAGGAATCGTCAATTCTTTATACCCATGTTCTAGAAAAGATTGCTCATAATGAAATCGAAGTTTAGTCGTTTGTCCCATCATACTTCGACGAACCGAACTACCTGCTCCATCCGTTCCAATCACGACGGCGCCTTCATCTGTAAAATTTTTACCACTCTCAAGATTGACTAAATTGGCAGTTCCAACGTCTAGATTAACCCCATTACATTTATGGTTAAACGCAATATTTACATGATCCATTTTATCCGCTTCATTAAGCAAAGCAATATTGAGTCCACTCCGTGAAACTGAATTAATATAGTCTGCTGATCGTCCACTATATGGAGAATGGAAACTTTGCCCAGCCAAGGTATGAATCTGCCGGCCTTTCATGGGAATACAATATTCTCTTACCGCATCAGCCAAACCCGCTTGTTCCAGCGCCATCAATCCTCGGTGTGAAAGTGCTAAATTGATCGAACGCCCTGCTTCAACCCCTTCTTTTCTCATGTCGCCTCGCTTTTCGTACATCTGCACCTCATAGCCACGTTGTCCTAGGCGTATGGCCAGTAAGGTTCCACAAAGTCCAGCGCCGATGATAATTATTTTTTGCATGATGTTTTATTTTTATTACAACTGTAAATGTACAATAAGTTTTTCTTCGATAGTAGGAAGAAATTTAAAAATGGCTTTGTTTTACAGGAGGTTGACTTAAGGTGGTGCTTAGCGGTATAAAATGGGAAGATGGAACTTTAGTTGTACTTGTTTAATAGAAGTTAATTTGCTTTAATTCTAATGTAAAGAAAATTTTAACTGAGTAAAATTCTTTTATAAATATTTTTATCTTTTGTAACCTTTCCGTAATTAGTGCGACTATAGGGGTGTAAGATGGTTCGAACATTTATTTTTAATTATATCAAATGACCAAAACAAAGCAATCAGATTTTTTAAAGGCATATCAAAACTGCCATGAGCCGTTGGTCCGATATTGTTCGGTGGTTTCTCATGGTAAGATGGATGCAGAAGATTTGGTGCAAGATGTTCTATTGGCTGCCTATGCAAATTTTGATAAGATTAAAAATAAAGAAGAACTACTACATTATCTCCTAAGGGCTGCCCGAAATCGATCGGTCAGTAAATTTCGCAAACAAAAATATAAAGCTAGATTATTAGAAAAACACACCGAACGATTGGTGGCCCAGGAGGTATCCGCAGATACTATTTTAGAAATTCAATTATTGTATAAAACCTTAGATCAGTTGCCAGAAAATCAAAAAGACGCCTTGATTCTTTTTGAAATAAATGGTTTTAGTATGAAAGAAATTGCTGTGATTCAAGAAAAATCCGAAGGAGCTGTAAAGACAAATATCAGTCGAGGAAGACAGAAATTAAAAGCGATGTTGACGGCAAAAAATGAATGGTATACAAAGATATATGGCACCATCAAAACGATTGCATTATGAAAAAAAAGATGGACGAAAATATAGATTCGCTTTTTCAAAAAGCAAAAGAGATTCCGACGGAAATTCCATTTGAAAAAATGGAGAAGATGATTTTAAGTTTCCCAAGTCATCCAATTCCTGCGACGGAAACTCAATGGTTTATAAAATTAATTAACCTAAAATATATTGCTATGACTATTATTCCAATGATCTCAATCCTCGCTTTTTGGTGGGTCACACCTTCCAATCAGACCGAGCCTGCTACACCAATAGTAGAAACTATTGTGAGCAAAACTTATGTTTCACCTACTGCTTTATCAGATGGACAGCTCCTAGAATCATCAAAAACCGCAACTAGAAATCGGCCGAAAACAACCTTTACTCCCCTACCTAAAACAATGATCGAAAAAACAGATTTGATACCGGTTAAAATGGAGACACCTAAAATTCAGGCTCCAAAACCTATAGAAACAAAAGCCCCAATTGATTCGCTCCAAAAAAAGAATAGACCCATTACCAGACCAGCCTCTATGATTAAGGCAGACCTGATAAAAATTGAACCTACTCCCTTATCAAAAATAAGTACTTCACAATTAAAAAAATTGAGGAAAATTTTATTTAAAAATCTAATAGCGGATGGATTGGTAATTGATAATAAATACACACTTGTGGAATTATCACTATTACCCGATCAAACCATCTTAAATGGAAAACCAATATCCGACGAATTATTTCTTAAATATCGAAGTCTTACCGAAATTGTTGGAGTGGGTCCAATTAGAAAAATAAAGATGACTTATAAATTTATATTAGTAGGTGATTTTTATGAAACTGGATTTAAAGGGTCAGGAACTGGATCTTTTAGTCAAGACTTTCTTAGAATGAATAAGGGCTTATTTCCGTCTGAATCTATTTCAAATAAAATAGAACTTAAGCGAGAAGCACTTGAAGAAGAAGATAAAGCCTTGACTAAATTTGCTCAAAAAATTAGATCAACTTCACCAGTAAATTCTGGAAGAAAAAGATTATTTAGTCCGAATGTAAAGGTAGATAAAGCGAAAAAATTACATGCAGCACTAAAGCGGTTATTAGTCGAAGATCAAATTATTGATGAAACCAATAGCTTTGCTGTCATCCAATTCCCAAAGAAAACGATTCGGATAAATGGTAAGGATCTTATTGAAGATCAATTAGATAAATACAAAAAACTAATGAAGGATTATAAAATCAAACCTGGA
>JALZUU010000025.1 GCA_023300665.1 Saprospiraceae bacterium
TCGGAAACGTTTTTTGACGAACTACAATTGTTTGTCGATAATGGCAACGGGTTTGAATTTTTTGCTGAATATGAAGGTTTTCTAACCCCTTTCAATATTACTGTCCCAGGCTCACGAATTCGCTTTGTTTGGAATACAGATGGGAGTGTAACTCGTCCTGGGTTTGAGATAAATTGGATTTGTCTAGATGAAATTGCACCATTAGTGAGTCCAACGGCAGATTTAGAAGATTGCGAAAATACCGTTCATTTAGCTGCCAATTCTCCCGATGCGGATCAAGTGATGTGGGATTTTGGAGATGGTACAAATGGAGAAGGTCTTGATATTTCACACACCTACGCTAATCCGGGTACTTATGAGGTAAATGGAACGGCTATGAATGCGAATGGTTCAACTCCGTTTTCAATGTCCGTTAGCCCAGCTTATCAACCCGTTTATTTTGTCGCACCAGACAATATGCTTATTGATGAATCTGAAAATATCAGTATTGCTAGCCCATCTGAAAATATGATCCAATCAATTATTTGGGAACTGGATGGAACATTTGTAACAAATGATTATCAACACTCAATTAGTTTTAGCGAAGCAGGAGTTTACGAATTAGCAGTTGCAATCACAGATATCAATGGTTGTGTATCTTTTCTTACCGAAGTTATAGAAGTCGGAGTCGTCAACACCCAAGATCTTAATGAGTCGAACATCCGTATCCAACCCAATCCTACCAAAGATCTAATTCATCTATTAGATTTACGGAACCTAGAATCAGGGTACTCTTTGACTTTGGTTAATACAATTGGGCAACAAGTTTATCAACATACTCCTGCCACTGGCACGGAACAATGGACTATTGATATGAATAATCTACCTACTGGGGTATATTATTTAAATATTGCAACTCCTACACAACAATACCGAGGAAAACGGATTATCAAGGTAAATTAAGGTCTGTTGCATAAAATATATTTTCAACGCCCATTATTTTTCATTAAATAATGGGCGTTTTTTTGATTTATCGGCATTAGTGTGTAGATTCAACACGAACGTACAAGATGCACTACCTCCTTTGCTTTGATCTGTCGGCAATCGTACACCAGCAAATAATTTAAGGATGATGGCACAACTTTTTCCATAAAAGAAGTATTTTACCTTTTTTTTCTAATTTAGAAATTATACAAAAATGAAGATTTTAAATTTTTCCTGTCTTATATTTCTTTTAACGACCATTCTTATGATAAATGGTTGTATAGAAGACGACTTTCTTGACGACCGAGTTGATCCGGTTTTACGTTTTACCAATTCTATAGATTCTATTGAAATAGAGACAGAATTTCAATTAAATACATTATTCTCGAATAATGTCGGTAGAGAAGAAACACCTTCTTTAACTTGGACGAGCCTTAACCCTGAAATTATTTCGGTTAATTCTACTGGATTAATTACTGCTCTTAGTCCTGGAACCGCTACCATAGAAGTGTCCTACACTACTTCTGAAGGGGTCAATTTAGCGGATCAAATGTCTATCGTGGTTGGTGAAAGCACCGTCATTGTCATAGAAGAAGAACGAACAGGTATTATCGAAACAACTACTTTTTATGTGCTAGAGGGAGCATTTAAAATAAAAGCAACAGATGCCGGTGGTGTGCTAATAGATATAGATGAAACTTATATCGCTGACGATGGATTACCTGGGTTGTATATTTATTTATCAAATAATCCTAATTCAATTGCCAATGCTTTAGAAATTAGTGAAGTAACAACCTTTAGCGGAGCGCATAGTTATGAAGTACCTGATGTAGGACTTAATGATTATAACTTTTTGGTTTATTTCTGTAAACCTTTTAATGTAAAAGTTGGAGACGGAGATATTAATTAAAAAAATACTACTGGAGGTTTTCTTAAGAAAATTGACTCCGCATTCCTTTAAATAATTTGACAAAATGAAAAATTCATTAATTTTTATATGCTTTCTAGTTTTATATTCTACTAGTGTATTTGCAGGTGGACCATGGCCTCAAAAAAAAGGCAAAGGGTACTTTAAATTATCCGAATGGTGGATCGTATTTGATGAACATTATACGAGCTCTGGATTTAAAGATCCAAATGTAACGACGGGTATTTTTAATACAACCTTTTACGGAGAATATGGTTTTACCGATCGTTTTACTGGAATCATCAATGCCCCTATTTTTAGTCGAACTTACAACAATAATATTATTTCCTCGACCAATGGTGATGTGGTTGCTCCAGGAGAAGCATTTAATGGAGTTGGTGATTTTGACTTAGGGCTTAAATATGGATTAACAAAACCAGGAGCTAAAATACCGATCTCCGCTAGCCTAACCCTTGGACTACCTACTGGAAAAACAGGAGAAGGAAGCTTAGGAAATCTACAAACCGGAGACGGAGAGTTTAATCAACTATTACAAATAGATGCTGGAAGAGGATTTCAACTTAATGATAAAACATCTGCTTATGTAAGTGCATATATCGGCATCAATAATCGATCGAATGGATTCTCTACTGAATTTCGTTATGGTATCGAAGGTGGAGTTGGACTTGCAAATAGTAAGGTTTGGGTTACTGGACGACTTACCGCTTCTGAATCTTTTAAAAATGGAGATACGGCTGCCACCAGTATCACTACCAGTATCTTTGCTAACAACTCAGAATTTTTGAGCCTTGGTGCAGAAGTTAGTTATTATATAACGAAAAAATTTGGCGTCTCCGCTTCTATAGCAGGTGCCGTAAAAGGTGAAATTATCGCAGCAGCTCCTTCTTATTCTATCGGTGTATTTTTAGACTTAAGTAAATAAAAGATGAAAAAATTGGTTTTATAAAGCTGATTAAAAAAAATTGACAAAGGCCTCCATGAATTCGTTCATTGGAGGCCTTACTATTTTTAAAGGCATACCGGATTTTATTCCTTACTTTTGGGAATAAATTATTCTCCAAATATTTTCTATTGAATCGCGCCAACCTCCTTTTACTTACACCTCCATTTACGCAGCTGAATACGCCCTACCCTGCCACGGCCTATCTAAAGGGATTCCTCAATACCAAAGATATTTCTGCCTACCAAGCCGATCTCGGAATTGAGGTTATTCTAAAATTATTTTCAAAGAAAGAATTAGAAAAGCTATTTGCTTACGCAGAAAAGGGCGGAAAAATTCGCACAGATAACTCATTGAGAATTTTTAGTCTGAGTAAAATATATGTTCGACTGATAGATCAGGTGATTTTGTTTTTACAAGGTAAAAATCCAAACCTTGCAAGACAAATCGCTGCTGGAAATTTACTACCACGCGCCAGTCGATTTGATCAAACAGATGATCTCGCATGGGCTTTTGGAAATATGGGCATTCAAGACAAGGCCAAACACCTCGCTACCCTATTTTTAGAAGACATCGCTGATTTTATTAAAGAAACGGTGGATGAAAATTTTGGATTTAGTCGCTACGCGGAACGGCTCGGTCAGAGTGCCAATTCTTTTGATGAACTCTATAATCAACTATCTGCCCCACTCACTTATATTGATCAGATCACCTTACCAGCTTTAAAAAATAAACTCGAAGCAGTTCAACCAAAGCTCGTCTGCTTTTCCGTTCCTTTCCCTGGAAATTTATACAGTGCTTTTCGTTGCGCTCAGTTTATCAAAACAAATTATCCTACCATAAAAATCGCGATGGGCGGAGGATTTCCAAATACTGAATTACGTTCGGTGACGGATGTTCGGGTCTTTGAATTTTTCGATTATATTACCTTGGATGACGGTGAATTACCGATTGAATTATTATATACTAATATCAAAAACCCAACAGCTAGCAATCCAGATTTTAATTTTTATAAGCGAACTTTATTATTAGAAAAAGGAGAAGTATTGTATAATAATTTTTCACTTAGAAAAGACTATCCACAAGAGAAAAACGGTACGCCTGATTATTCAGATTTATTATTAGACCAATATATTTCCGTCATTGAAATTGCCAATCCAATGCATAGTTTGTGGAGTGATGGGCGCTGGAATAAACTGACGATGGCACATGGTTGCTATTGGGGCAAGTGTACTTTTTGTGATATTTCTTTAGATTATATTGGAAATTATCAACCTGTCGCCGCTAAATTATTGGTGGATCGAATGGAAACGATTATAGCGCAAACGGGTGAACGTGGTTTTCATTTTGTAGACGAAGCGGCGCCTCCCGCCTTGATGCGAGAATTGGCTTTGGAGATTTTAAAAAGAGACTTGACCGTTAGTTGGTGGACAAATATTCGTTTTGAAAAGAGTTTTGGTTTTGATCTTTGTCGATTGCTACAGGCCTCAGGTTGTATTGCCGTTTCAGGTGGATTAGAAGTTGCTTCCAACCGATTATTAGCGCTTATCCAAAAAGGCGTAACCGTAGAACAAGTCGCGCAAGTCACCCGAAATTTTACGGAAGCAGGAATCATGGTACACGCATATCTGATGTATGCCTACCCTACTCAAACAATTCAAGAAACAGTAGATAGTTTAGAAATGGTTAGGCAGTTGTTTGAATTGAGTGTTTTACAATCTGGGTTCTGGCATCAGTTTGCCTTGACGGCACATAGTCCAGTTGGGATGGACCCGGCGGCTTACGGCGTCACTCCTGAGTTAGCAGAAATCACCTTTGCAAATAATGATGTCGCCTTTACCGATCAGACTGGCATTGATCATAATCAATTTAGTTATGGATTAAAAAAATCACTCTTTAATTTTATGCACGATATTGGTTTTGAATTTCCATTGCAAGATTGGTTTGAGTTTCCAATTCCAGAGACGACCGTACCACCCGATTTTATCGAACGCGCATTAGAAGATCCATCTCAATATGAATTAAAACCTTCGACCAAACTAGTTTGGGTTGGACCACTTCCTATCATCACAGAACAAAAAAAGGAAGTAATCCTTTCTTTTCATAATCAAACCAATCGCACCGAAATCACGCTGGATATCCAACGTGGACAATGGTTAGCAGCATTTCTAAAACAAATCGCCGCAGACAAAGGAAGTGTAATGACCTATGGTAATTTAGAAAAAATGTACACTGAAAAATTTACTGATTTTCTTAGTTTTTGGTATGGTGCAGAGATGCAGGAAGTGAGGGAAATGGGATTATTGACCTTGTAATAGGGAATTATCTTATTTTTTAATTGAAGCTGTCTAAACCTGAAGTACATACTACTGGACATTTCTTCCATTTTCTACCTCCCAGCTCCGGCAGTACCGCCGGAGAGTAGCACCAAACCCGCAAATGTCCAGTAGCATGCCTGAAGTATCTAGATTTATACATTTAATTTTAAAATATTTTAATTTTTAAAAAAAAGTCGTATATTTGATCTTAACTTTATTTTCACCCCTCAATATCTATTTTCGGTTTAATTACACCATTTACCTCACAATCAACTACTTATTATTTCTTTAAACCTATTGTATAATTAGTACTCCTAATTATACAAAGTCCGTTTACGCCTATTGAATTCTTTTTAAATGAAGGACAATAGATTTAGACAAATCATTGGTTTTTCCCCATCCGCTTTTGCGGTTCTCTCACCTTTTGTGAATATGCTTAAACATTCATTACAATTTTTTAATTTATTTATTTATACAAAAAAAACTTATGAGCAAGATTTTACACACTACAAATTTTCTACTCCTATTTTTTCTGGGAGTGTTTTCAAATCAGCTTTTCGCCCAGTGTCCAACTGAAGCCTTTGATGCTGGTATTCTTTGGGCGAATGGTTGTACCTTCGTAAATGTTGAACCAGCGGAATTCAATGGCCAACCGATTCAGTACGTTTGGATAAGTTCACCTTCAGATGGTGGTAACTGTGAAATGTCCATCCCTGAATTACTATCTCTAAATGTAGGAGATGCATACGATAGTTTTGTTGCGGCGGGAGGTTTTAACAGCGGGGTTTCTCCTGTGATTGGATCAACTAGCTGGTCGTTTGTTACCGATGGTGATACCGATGATTTATCTTTTAATGTTACAGAAGCTTTGGTTCCTACTTGTTATAGTCGATGTGCCCGTGTGGTGGGTTGTAATTCATTTTACGGAGAAGCTAGTACCACTGTTGAACCATGTAGTGCAATACTTCCAGTGGAATTAACTCGATTTGACGCAGATGCTGATGGTTGTGACATTAACTTAACTTGGTCTTCTAGTAGTGAAGAAAATTTTAGTCATTATGAAATAGAAAGAAGTAATGACGGCCGTAATTTTGAATTAGCTGAGTCGGTCAGAGGATCTGGTAGTCTAGAAGGAGGCAATTATTTTTTCAATGATAAAAAAGCAGAATTGAGTAATTATTATCGTTTAAAAATGATTGATTTTGATGATACTTATGAATATTCTGAGATAGTTTATGCGGATGCGGATTGCGATATTATTAGAAATATCAATGTTTTTCCAAATCCAGCTGGAGAGAACTTTATCAATATTAAAGTAGATGTTAAATATGAAATAGAAGAGTCGATCAGATTAGTTGATGCAACTGGTTTGGAAATTCTAACAAAAAACGTTACACTAGAAGAAGGGATCAATACCTTCCAATTTGACGTAAGTGAATTGCCTGATAGAATTTATTTTATCAAAGTTGGTAAGCGAACACTTTCTCGGTTTACTAAGACTTCACAACGGTAATCAGAGAGAAGTCAAAAGAGAAACGGCAGTAGAGACGATTCATGAATCGTCTTTACTGCCATTTGTTGATTTATGAATCGCCTTACGGCTTCACCCCATCCTTCCCTTTATTCTTCACATACTTTTCTAACCACTGATCCTGTTCCCAAAGCATATGCATGATTGATTCTTTTGCTACGTAACCATGACTTTCTTTTGGAAACAT
>JALZUU010000026.1 GCA_023300665.1 Saprospiraceae bacterium
TGGCATTTTAACTTGCGTTGGTTCTGGTAATTCCTCTACGGTATATCCAGCAGGAATGGTTACGTTGAGAACGTATTGCTCTTTGACTTGATAAGGCATATCTACTGGGAAGGTACGATTTTCTAATTTTAGTGGATTCTCATCATATCCTTTTCCCAGCATGGGAGATAGGTAAATAAAATCATCATTTATCTGCGCAGCGTTGGGTAAATGAATGTCCATAGAAGACTTGAGCGACTCACTTGTTTTTTCTGGATTGGTAAAGTCGATTTTAGTAACTTTTGCATCTGGAAAAACCTCCTGCCAATTTTTCACGATATGTTCATTATCTTTTTCCATATTTTGATAATATTCATTTCGATTTACCATTGCACTATATCCAGTACAAATTTCCTGAACCGTTCCTGTTAGTGTTCCTTCAGCAGATAAATCTGCATTCACAACCATTTTTTCAACATCCGCGGGGACCGCTATATTTATCCACTGAGATTGAGGACCATCCATTAGCCAACCTTGATAATTAAGAGAATTGACTCGTAGATAATTAGGAGCACGGTGCGGGCTACCAACATCCAATAAAGCCTCTTTATCTCCTACGGTTACATAAGCCAATACATGATTGAACTGATCTGTCTTTGGATATAGCTCAAACATTTTACCATGACTACGGGTGCTAATCAAAACCGGATAAGCGGTTAAACCTAATTGACGACAAATCGCAATTAACATCAAGTTTAGCTCTCCGGCAGTAGCTTGTTTATTGACAAATGCATCGTCTAAACTTTTTCTAGCGAAGATTCCATAGCTTTCATTCCATGTTATGGTTGAATTTAAGAAAGAATAGGCAAGCATTAATTTTTCGAGCGGTTGGTCAGTTTTGGCCAGTAATGGGCCAACGGCCTCCATGATCTTTTTTGTATTTCTAGGTTTATTAATTTGTTTGCCAAAAGAATCATTGTCGTCTAAGTTTTCAGCAATCGTAGGCCAGTCAGAATTAACACCTCTTCGAATACTATTTGGAAATTGAATGGTCTTTAATTGTAAGGTTATTTTTGAATAATAATCTCTCATTGTGGTAATAAACTGCTCTGATTTCATAGCTGGTATATTCTCTACAATATATTGCGTTTTAGTGATTCTCGCCTCCATCATTCCGCCCTCGGTTTTATAAGCAGAGTTTCGGTTATTGAATCGAATATTTTGGTTAACTACGTCACTTTTAACAACAGGTGGTCTACCTTGTGTGAAAGATATATAGTCAAACCACTCAGGAATATTAGTTCTTAATTCACTATGTCGAGTTGGAATATCACGTTGGAAATACCATTCCGCTAGATTGGTAATACTTTCAGATTGTTTGGTGTAAAAATATTCAATGATGGCGCCTCTTTTTAGTGAAGGCATCGCGAATTTTTTCCGAGACCAATAATTGTTTATTTTTTCTGTGAAAATATCTTTTTTATTTAATTTTATTTTTTCTCCATTAGGTAAGATAACCTGCGCTTTTAGATCTTTGATTTCTTCTAGTTTATTATGAGCGTAATACTCAATGTCAATATCACCTCGATCAAACGCTGATTCTTTTAATATTTTGATTCGAACATGATGTCTCATCACATATTCTGAACTACCTTCAAATGTAAAATCAATCGAAGCATAATCCATTAAGACTACTGCTTCCGCTTCAGGATCACTAGGATAACTTAACATATTTAAATCTGCTTCGTCTACTTTACCCCATTTGATAGGAGGCTTCTGAGCAAAACCTAAATTTGTCAAACAAAAACAACAACAAATCAATAATAGCTTTTTCATTGAAAAAAAATTTATGTTATAAAACAACTTCATTGAGTTAAATACTTAGAAAAAATAAAATTAACAATTATATTTTAAAATTTATATTTTTTCTATCGCTAATAATAGCGCTAATCAAAACAATAATGGGGAATCTATTTGATGGGTGATGGTATGACAAGATCAGTTGCGGGTCTTTTTTAGATAAAAAACCATTGTTTATGTATTTAATTTAATTTAATATTTATATTTGCAACTTGGACCTTTTGGCCTAATTTATGTATTATATTAATATTTAATGTCTAAAATAAAAACTTGATGTCTGCGATGAATAGATTTTTACTTTTTTGCTTACTGTGTTTTATCCATAGTCAAGTTCAATCCCAGTCCGTTTCTGGAACAATTACTGATCAAAATGGAGCAGTCATTGAAGACGTTTTAATTCAAATAGAAGGGAGTAGTACTGCGACTATTTCAGATTCAGATGGCCGTTTTTCTTTTGAAAACTTACCCGGAGGAACCCAAATATTACAAATCTACCAAATTGGATATGCTCGTCGTACCGACACGCTAATGTTTAATGGTGTCGACCTCGTAGTAGATATGATGCTTAATCCAGACCCGCTTGATTTACAGAGTGTTATGGTTACGGGCACTTATCAAAAAGATACTAAACTTGAAGCTCCTATCTCCATCACAACTTTGTCTACCAAAGATATTAGTATCCGTAATGCCCGTGGTACTGCTGATTTGCTAAAAGCGATACCAGGTGTTTTTGTAGATGCAAGTGCAGGAGAAACCTACACCCGTGTTTATACCCGTGGAGTTGCTTCTTCAGCAGAAGATGATTTAGGCTGGTATTATGTCTCTTTGCAAGAGGATGGACTTCCCGTTACTCTGGTTCAATATTCATACTATGGTCCAGACTTATTTCATCGAGCCGATTTAACTACCCAACGAGTTGAAGCTATTCGTGGAGGAAGTGCGGCTATTACTAGTGGAAATTCACCTGGTGGAATTTTTAATTTTATTTCTAAAAAAGGAAATAGTAATCGTCAGAATGAATTAGAAACTACCCTAGGTTTACAAGGGGACGGAAATTTATTGGGTCGATTGGATGGGAATTTTAGTGGCGCTTTAGGTAAAAAAGACTGGGCGTATAATATTGGTGGATTCTACCGATACGATGAAGGACCTCGTAACACAGATTATGCTTGGGCCAAAGGCGGACAATTAAAAGCGAACGTTTCAAAGACTTATAAAGAAGGACAGCTCAATTTTTATGTCAAATATTTGAATGATCAAACCAATCGATACCTTGGATTGGCTGCTACCAATTGGGAGGATCCACAACCTGCCTTTGGACAAAATTTTAATACCACCGCTTTGTCTTTGCCAAGTGTCTCTGTCGATTTACCTGATCCACGAAACAGATTCGATGAAGCAGATCCACAGACCCGCTCCTTTGATACAGCCAATGGCATTCGTACCAAAGATTTTGCTGCTGGATTTTATTTGACCAACCAATTAAAGTCAGGCTGGGTGATGGAAAACCGTTTTAAGTTCAGTAGAAAATCAGCGAACTGGCAGAATTCGATCTCCAGTGTTAGACTTGGCCTCGATAATTTTATTACTTATTTTCTTGGAAATAATTTTGACTCTTTTGGGCAAGTTGTTTTTCGTGATCCAACAACCGGAGCTGAGCGGGCTAGAGTTAATAATATTGGTGCGCTTGGTCCTTTTAGTGGAGTGCCTGCTTCTTTTGAATATTTGACGGAAGACCAGCTACCCAACGACGCAGTACTCGGAACGGCTCTTTGGCATAAATTGGATGAAGTAACAGATCTGATGTATAAAGTAAATGTGAAAAGAGAATGGACGCATCATCGTTTTAATCTAAGTCTTTTTGCTGGACACTCTGCGGTTAATTCTTTTACACAAGGGAGCTTTGCGTATGCTACTTTTGAAAACGAACCAGAACTTTTACAGGTTTCTCTAGAGAACCCAGGAGCAGAGGTAATTCAGCTTTCTGATGATAAAGGGATCGCAAATTATGGTGGACTTTTATACAATAATGCATTAGCAGATGTTGCACAAGTACAATTGTCTGCTAGTGATACTTGGCAAGTAAACGATGCATTGCGATTTGATTTTGGGGCTAGTTTTGAATATACAAATCATGCTGGAATCAAAGATAGATCAAACGGAACGACTACTATCGGTGGACAAGATGAAGATATTAATACGGCTTATGATAATTTTACACTAGTGCCAGATTTGCAAAAAGATTCTTTTGATTTTGCTTATAGTGTGCTAAATTTTTCGTTAGGTGTTAATTATAAATTTGATAAACAACGAGCAATTTTTGGTCGCTTTACAAGAAGTAATAAAGCGCCTGAATTAAATTATTATTTTAATAATTTTGAAAATATTCCTATTGACCAAAAAGGAAGAATTCAACATATTACACAAGCTGAATTCGGTTTTAAACAACAAAGTAACACCTTCAATGTTTTTGCTACTGCTTTCTGGAGCCAATTAGATAATATTGGTTTTTCAGAATTTGTCTTTGATCAATCTGGAACGGAAGGTATCTTTTTTACACCAGAACAAATTAATAAAACAACCACCATTGGTTTAGAACTAGAAACTAATTGGCAACCTTTACCTTCTTTAAACTTCCGTTTTTTGGCAACCCTACAAAACGCAACCGCAACTACTTTTACCGTCTATGATACCAATGGTAGTTTTGAGACGGATGATGATCAAGTGATTGATTTTTCTGGTAATGAACTACCACATCAACCTAAATTGACTTTAGAATTTATTCCTAGTTATCAAATTGGAACCTATCAAATTTTTGCTTCTTGGCGCTATCTTGGAGAGCGGCAAGCCAACGTAGCCAATGCACATCAATTACCTGGCTTCAGCATGTTTCGCGCAGGCGTAAGTGGTCAAATTTCTAAACATATTTCTGCGTCTCTTACTTGTAATAATTTATTTAATAGCACAGGATTGATGTACTCTTTTGGTCTGAATGAATTTGGTAGTAGTTCGAACGCAGCTACCTCAGAATTTATAGCAGAGAATCCAAATGCAAGTTTTATTGTAGTGCCAGTTTTACCAAGAACAGTGGTGCTAAAAGTAGGGTATTCCTTTTAATGATTTTCTGTACAAAGTCTTTTTAGTTTTTTATCTCTGATAGTTTGACGATTACTTAGTATTTTGTGGCTTATAATTTTTAATAAGTCCATATGAATATCCAATCAAAACTCCCGACGGTCGGCACCAATATTTTTTCGGTCATGTCTGCCTTAGCTAATCAGCATAAAGCCATTAATCTTTCTCAGGGATTTCCAGATTTTGACTGCCCAGTGGAATTACAAGAACGAGTAAATTTTCATTTAAAAAATGGAAAAAATCAATATGCACCAATGGCCGGAGTCCCTTTATTGAGAGAACGACTAGCTCAAAAAATGGAACGTTCTTACGGTACGAAAATTAATCCAGATACGGACATTACCGTTACTGCTGGTGCTACTCAAGCATTATTTACAGCGATTACGACTTTTGTTCATTCTGGCGATGAGGTGATTTTGATTGAGCCTGCTTATGACTCTTATCGACCATCAATTGAGTTGGTTGGCGGTGTGCCAGTTATTTATGAATTAGAAGGTCCAGATTATCAAATTGATTGGCAACGTTTTGGAAAATTGATTTCTGCTAAGACCAAAATGATCATCAT